>CAZFLS010000028.1:0-9998 GCA_964518815.1 uncultured Candidatus Peribacteria bacterium | reverse complement strand
TCGTAGCTCAGTAGGTAGGGCGGCGCCCTTTTAAGGCGAAGGTCGTGGGTTCGATCCCCGCCGGACCTACCAAAAGGTCATTAAAAAACTCTTACTTTTGTAAGGGTTTTTTTATTTGTTTTAGTTATTATGTTATTTTTGAATGATTTTTTTGAATTTTTTATTTGTTAATTTTTTTGATTTTATTAAAAATTAATTTATCTATATATAATATATATTATTTGTCAATTATAAAATGCTCCTAATTTTAAAATAATCATTTGCTTAATGGCTTATTTTCATTATTATAACACTAATTAAATTAATATTAATTTTCATTCTATGAAAGATATTTTTAAAGAGTATAAAAGTAAAAAATTAAAAAGAAATATTGTTATAATCAGCTTAAGTCTCGTTTTTGCTATTAGCATAAATTTATTTCTTTTTAATACAAATGTATGAAATAAATTACAAACTTCTGTAAAAAATTATAATGAAAAAGATAAAGATACAAATAAAGATATTTATTTGGAAAAAAGTGCAGAATGATCAGATATATTAAATTTAGTCTTAGGTACTTGATTAAGAAATGTTTCCGAAATTAGAACATCTATACTTTTTGATCCTGCAAAAATAAAATTGGTTGATTTTTTCTCAGAAAATAAAAATATTAATATAACAAAAATTTCTAATATACCTGGAGTTTTTTTACTTAATATTAAATATACAGAATCTTTGAATTTACCAACTAATACTAATATCTTAAAAATATCTTACACCAAAATAAATGATGAAAAAACAGTTATTAATCTTGCTGAAACAATGTTTATAAGTGATAAAAAAGCCTATTCTTTAACAAATGAAAATTTAGAATTTTAATTATCATTTTCAAAAATATTTTAAAAAAACTAATTTTTTATGAATAAAATCAGTTTTTTTATTTTATTATAAATTATTATTCTAAGTGGATGTATTTCAATAAAAACCAAAAAGGAAAATAAAATAATTATAGATAAAAATCAAATTATGGAAGTTCAGAAGCAATAGAAAAAAATATCAGAATGTGAAAAATCTGGTGGAATTATATTTAATATTAAAGAATGTGATGGATCAGAATATCAATGATGTAAATTATCAGAAAATATTCAATGTTATGCTAATCAAATAATTAATGGAAAATGTGCTAGTAATTTTTATACAAGAGTTTTGTGTGATAGTAATAATCAATAACTCAATAAACAATGTATATACTTTTACTATTAAGAAAGTTGAAAAGATTGAATAATAAAAAATTTATTCGTTTCAGTACGAAATAATAGATAATGAATTTTAGAAATTAGTAATTATATTAGAAATTTAAAATGGAATATCCTCTATATTTATTTCTTCTTCTTGTTTTTTAGAAGTTTTTTTAGTTTTTATTGGAGATACTTCTTCAGATAAAACTGGTTCAGATATAGGACTTTCATATGTATTTTCTGTAAATTCTGTAGAATTTCATGTAGGAGATCATAACATTATTAAGTTTTCTCAAACTACTTCTGTTTTATATCTTTTTACTCAAGTTTGATCTTCCCAATTTCTAGTTTGAAGTCTTCATTCTATATAAACTTTTTTTCATTTTTTTATATATTGTTGAGCAATTTCGGCTAGTCTTCACCATAAAACAACATTATGAAATTCTACTTGTTCTTGTTTTGTTCAAGAAGTATCTTTCCAGGTTCTGTTTGTTGCAATACTAAAATTTGCTACAAATTGCCCATTTGGAGTTTGTTTTATTTCTGGATCCGCTGTAAGATTACCAATAAGTTGAACTTTGTTTAAAGAATTCATATAAATAAAATTTAAAAAATAAATTATTAATGGATGGATTATATACAAAATAAATTTATATCAAATTTTTTAATTCTTTTATTTTTAAGTAAAATACTTAATAATTTTTTAATTTAACCATTCATTAATATTTTCAATTGCATTTTCTGCTGCATTTTTTTGTGCCTTTTTTTTACTTGATCATTTTCATTGTCATATTTGTTTATCATTAAAAAATACTCAGATATTATAGATTTTATTATGATCTTGTCATGATTCACTTAATACTTCGTAAATAGGTGTGATATTATGTTTTGATTGAATTAATTCTTGAAGATAAGATTTTGGGTCAACATAAAGTTTGTTCTTTAAAATTTCATCAAGAGTAGATAATATGTTATCTTCTATAAATTTTTTTGCTTGTTTATAGCCAAGATCAATATATAAAGCTCACAAAAAAGCTTCCAGAGTATTAGCTAAAATATAAGGATTTTCATTTCATCATGCAAGAAGTTCTCATTTTGAAAGAATAATGTAATTTTGAAATTTTAGTTTAGTAGAAACCAATGCTAAATTTTTTCATTTTACTATAGCACTTCTTAGATCTGTCAGTTCTCATTCTGGTTTTTCAGGATATAGAAAAAATATAAATTCTGTAATAATTAATTCTAATACTGCATCTCAAAAAAATTCAAGACGTTCATTGCTTTCATTAAAATCTGTAGTTTTTTCGTTTAAAATTGATTTATGAACAAAAGCTTGAATATATAATGATATGTTTTTATAAGGAATTTTAAGTAACTTTAGAAATTTTTCTAACTTTTCTTGAAATTCCTTATGGTCAAATTTTATATTTCTGGTCATGTTTTTTTATTAAAAAAATAAGTTTTTCCTGTTTTTATATTTTTTAATTCTTTCTTAATTTCTTTTTTGTTATCTTTGATAGAATTAATAACTCCATTTACAAAAATTCTTCAATTATTATCAGAATAAATTTTCGTAATTTCTAATGCTTCATCTATAGACACTTTTTCAGGAATTTTATCGCATTTTAGATATAATATCTCATATGAAGCTATAAAAATAGGTATTATATTCACCGTAGACATTGATTTAATATTGAACTTTGGAGCAAATCTTTCTACAATATAAATAAGTTCGGCCTCATTTTTTATTATTCAATCAAACATTTCATCAAAATACTCTTGATCAACTACATCAGAGAATCATTCTTCAAAGAATGATTCAAAAAGGCTGTTTTTATCGAATTGTTCGGTGATATATATTTTTGAATAAAGAGCTTGAAAAAGACATTTCCTTGTTTTATGACGAGATATTTTTCACATAAATATTAAAGTGTACGAATGTATAAAAGTACAAACTATAAATTAATTTATTGGTTTTCAATTCTAAATTTTCAGCTTTTTACGCTTTTATTTTGGTAACTTTTTTGGTTTTACCTACTTTTAATACTTTTCTACCTTTATATTCTCATGTAACAGGAGAAGCAAAATGAGATAATGCAACAGCATTACCCTTTTTGTCATATTGAAGAGAAGTTTTATCTTTTAATTTTTTTGCTGTAAGTTTAGTCCAATTACTAGTTCTTGTTTTTGTTCTAGACTTAGATGTCTTTTTTGTAGGAGAGAATGTCATAAATTGAATATTAAAATGTAAAAATGTGCAAATGTATTAAGTGGGAAAATTTTATAAATAAATGTAAAAAAGTCAAAAAATTATTTATTTTGGTAATGATTTACTATTTTTTTGTCTAATTTATATAGTTTTTGAATCCCATTTTCTAATACAAAATAGTGTCATATATAAAAACATAGCATTATCAATAAAATTATATTTATAATCAGTATACCAAAATTTAAATACCAAGAAGTAGTATTTAAAAAAATTAGTAGCACAAAAAATCAAAAAAATAACAATCAAAAAAATAATGTTATCAAAAGATGAATTAATCTTTCATGTTGTAAAAAATCAAGACATCTCTTATTAAAATTGCTTAAATCATTCCAGTTTGTCTTTGTATTTCATTTTTTTAAACTATTTTCAATAAATATAATATGTTCCTTTAAATATTTTTTCATATTTTTATTATTATAGGGATTTATTAGATGTTCTTTATTTATAATTTAATATATCTAGAATTTTTTATATATTGTTTCAGTTTAAGGTTTTTATTATTTTTCATTTCTTTTATAAATAATTTAAAATTATTTCTATCAAATTCATATAAATTATCCAAAAAATCTTCAAATTCATTTTCCAATTCAAGTAAGTTTACTTTTCATTTTTTCTCAAAAAAAGGTTTGCCAAAAATATTTATAGAAATTTTATTTACTTCTTTAAGCATTTCTTCCCATGAATAATAATGAAACAAAAAATCTTTAGATTTTAATAATTTTCATCATTTTATATAAAATTCTTGTATCAATCCTGAGTTAAAATCGATTTTTGAAAATAAAAATTTTTCTCAAGAAAAAAAGTTATTTAATATTCAGACAAAATATCTAAATATTTCTTTATGAGAAACTATTAATAATAAATCTTCCTTTGGTGACGTTAAAATATCTTCTACAAATTCATAAAGAGGACGTACTTCCGCGTCCTGTATAAATCTTGCAACTGAAGAAAAAATTCTTTTTGGTGTTTTTAACTTATCTGGATTTTTTAAACAATCATCATTTTTTATTTTACATCAAATACATTTTGATTGTATTTCTTGAGGATTATTGACTATTTTATTTATATCTAATTTTTTGCAATTACTGTTTCTAGAGCATATTATACTTGTTGTTTGTATTGTTCTAATTAAAGGACTACAGCAATATTCCATTTCTAATCATTTTAATTTATCTGCTTTTTTAACCGATCATTTTACTCACTCTAAAGATAAAGCTTCATCTGGTGTCCCATATCATTTTTTACTTTTTGCATCACTTAAAGTTTTCCCATGTCTTGATAATAAAAGAAGATCTGTAAATCAGGATTTTTTTATAACTTCTATTAGATTTTTTCATATAACATCTATTAATTTAGTTTTTAGATTATTATCTAAAATTATTTGTAAATTTAATTTATTTGTTTTATTTTGAAGTTTTAATAAATCATTAAGCTCATTTATAAAATATTTGTAATATATTTTTCTATAATTTGAAATTGATAAATTTAAATCTTGAGTTTTATCTAATTTAAAATTTTTTAAGTTTATATTATATTTTTCTATATTATCTTTAAATATATTAAAAAATTCTTTATTAAGATATCATTTTTCTTCCCACATTGACATTATATCCAAAACAAGTTTTTCTTTTTTTACTATATTTTTTAATATACAATATATTCTGACTATATTAAAAATTTTACTCTCTAGTGGTATATTCTCAGGTTTTAAACCTAGCGGAGTTCATTTTCAATTTTCCATTTCATATATACACAATAACAAAGATCTTACAGTTTTGAAAATCTTTATTCTTTTATTTCATAATAAAATGTTATGAAATTTTTGTAGTAAAAAACTCTCTTTTTTTCTAAAATCAAGAAAAGTGCTATAAATTTCTGTTGCTTTTAAAAGATCTTTGATAAATGTATCATTTAAAGTATTTTTCCATTTTTTATTTTTTTTGATTGTACCTAAGAAAAATAAAAGTATTCCATAAACATCCTTAAATGATTTATTAAATTCATTTTTTACTTCATCAAAAAATATTTTTAATCAAAAATTCCAACCATTTTCTAATGAGCCTAATTTTTCTATTCATTTTTTTAAAATTATTTTTTCCGTTTTACATAAATAAAAAAACTCTGATATATTTTTTTTGTAATTTAATATTTTTTCATTTTGCTTCCTTGTTTCCGTTAATCATAAAAATCTTTTTATTATCGGATCTATCATTATCTCTAAATCATTTTTTGTGAATCAATCGTTTTTACTAATTATTATTTTATACCTTCTTATATCGTCTAGTATTTTCAATTCTTGAATTTTATATTTAATAAATTGATTTTTCCTAAAATTAACCCATTTTCATATTTTATTTATTTTTTTATTTTTAATATAATTAATGTCTTCTTTTTTAAAATTATGGTTAATTAAAACTTCATTATCTGACTCAGAAAATATTATTAAACTAAAATCAGGAAATATTTCTGAAAGATTATTCAGTACAGATTTTTTTGGATTATTTCTAAAATTTTGAGAATCTAAAAATGATTGTATCTTTAGTTGATTTTTCTTCTCTTCTTCTAATACTCTTATTTTATATGTTAGTAAAATTATTTTTAATATAATTTTATCAGATATATCCTTATATTGTTCAATTTCCTTTTTGTATATATCAATAACTATTTTTCAATAATAAGATTTATGGAAATTAAAATTAAATATTTTTATTAAATATTCTACTGTTTTAAAAAAATAATTTTCTTTTTCTTTTTTATTTTTGGCGAATTTTGTTTGTAATATAAGATATTCTATTTCTTCTTGTTTTTTTGAATTCAACAATCATGATTTTTTATTTTTTATTCAATTAATAAAATCATTTTTAGATAATTGCTTATTTATATTTTTTAAAATCTGTTTCATTATTTTTAAATTGAATTTTAAAATTAAAAAGAAACTAGATTAATTTTTTATTTTTTAAAATAAATTTCGTATAAATCATCAAAAATTAAAGGAATTTTTTTATGAAGTTCCTGTAAAAGAGAAAGAGCAATTATTTTAATATCTGGATGTGCAGCTTCACTTGCTCTGAGATTAATAAAATGTTTTATTTCTCTTAAATTCATTGTGACAATAATTTCTGTTTTTAAGTCATTTGGCAGTATTCATCTTGCTTCTTGAGGCTTAAGAATTTCGGACATTTCTTTATAATCATTTGCAATTTTTTCTATTACAGAAAACCATTTTTTCTTTATTTTATCATCTTTTTCAAAAATCCAGGATGGATAAATTATTTTAAATCCTCATTTTTTGAAAGGGTTAACATAACGAGTACTTTCTTGAGTATAAGATGCTATCCTGTGTCTTACGAGCTCATGGAGTAACTCATCTATTTGTAATTACTTTGAATGTAATTTTTTCATGTTCTAAAGTAGATTCATGTTTATTTGAAAGAATTAATTTTATAATTTTGTAATGACTTTCTCCATCTACTTTATCAAAAGATTGATATGATGTTCGAATTGCTCTTTCTAGATTTCTTAAAATTTTCTCTCAATCAATATCTTTATCAAGTATTTCAACTTCTGGAATTATCACGTCTACAATATCTGATTTATAAAATCAATTTATTTTGTCTTGCTTTAATTCTTTTTTTAAAGTTTGAATTGTTTTCATGAGAAATTGTTTATAAAGTAAAGTTTAAAGTTTGTAAAATAATTTATTTTGTCATTCCTTTGAAGAAAGGAATCTTCCTTATATAATTGGTTACATTAAAAATGTTCTCATATCTAATTAATATATTATGGATTACTCTGCTAGCTAGCGAAGTAATGACATTTTTTTGCTTTAATTTTTAATTATTTTTTTATCGTATAATCAAAAAATTGAAATAATAGCTATTGTTAATATTATTCCACTGCAAAGTATACATAGCAAACAAAAGGCTTTTATATTAAAAAATTCCTGATAAATAAAGTATGAATTAAACAAAATTCATCATATTCAAAGTATTGTAAGTATTAAAAAACTGTTTTTTAATAATCATAAAATTCAGAGAAATGCTATTGCAAAAATAATAGGATATATAGCCATTGCTATGGTGGTAAATGGTATTCAAAATACTTTTGCATATGGATTTTTAAGTACAGTACTGCAAGATAAGGTATTGCTTACATCACAAAAACTAGCTTCCATTTTTCAATTTGCTTGAATTTGTTTATCCAATTCATAGCTTCTATAAGTAAGATAACTTGCATTTACAAAAGCAATTAGTGCAAGAATTAAAACAGCGATTAATTTTTTCATATGATAATGGTTTATAAAGTTATAAAGCATGTCCTCATGAAAATGAGGATCTAAAATAGTGGATTTTATTTTTATTTTAATTACCTAAGTTTTTAATTCTTGTTTTTTAGTTTTTAATTAATTGATCCAGTATTTGAAAAAACTGTTCATATGAGCTAAACTTCAATAGTTTTCAATTTGCATAAATAGAAGGAGTTCCATTTAATCACATTGATTCTCATAATTTTATATCTTCTTGAATTTTTCAAATATAATTTCATTCATTCATACATTTTTGAAAATTTAAAAGATTTAAACCTACTTTTGTTGCTATTTGTTCTCTTTCTTCATCTAATACGGTTTCTCATGATTTTTGTTCTTCAAGAGCATATATTTCTTTGAAAAATTCTAAAAATTTATTTCAAGCATGAGCACATAATGAGGCATGAGCATCATATAAAGCGTTTTGATGATAGGAAAGAGGAAAATTTTTAAATGTTAATCAAATTTTATTTGTATTAACATAATCGGTAATGAGCTTATCCCAAATTACTTTTTCAAACATTATACAAGCAGGGCACTCAAAATCAGAAAAAATTACTAATTGAATTTTTGCTTCTCTATTTCAAAAAAAAGGACTTTCAATACTTTTTGGAATTATATTTTTTGAGTTTAGTTCTTTTTTTTCTTGTTGTAAATTACAAGACAATAATAAAAAAATACTTGATATAATTATTAAAAATTTTTTAAACATAAATAATATTATTTTTTAAGTGTAGAAAGTATATTTATATTTTTTTTAAATCAAATATTTATATTTCAATAATTCACTCCATTTTTAAAAAATATATAATTTCTTTCAAAAAATTCTCATCAAGACTTATTCATAAACCCTTGAGTCCTTTTTCACATTTTTTTAATTTTTCAATATCCGCTCTATAAACCACATAATAACTTCATTGATTATCATATATATTTGAATCATGATCTGCATTTTTATAATCTGAAATAAGCTGTCTAATTTCACATCTTTGTTTTTTTGATAATTTTAATAATTTTTGAAATATTTCATTTTTAAATGGAATTTCTGTATCTAATAAAAGCTTAGTTTTAATTTTTGATTTTAATCATTTTAGTTCTACAGAGTCTCTCATAAGAGATATATATTCTTTTATATCAGTTATTTGTATTCATGAAATCTTTCTAATTTCTTCTTCTATTTTTTGAGCTTTTATTTCATCATATATAATTAAATCAGATAAGTTTTCATCAGAAAATATTTTGTATTTTTCATAAAGAACTAATAAATCTATTATTTTTTCTTCTGCTAAATCTAGTATAGGATTTATTCTATTTGGATTTTTTGTAAAGCCTTCTTTATCTATCATTTTATCAACTATCCCATTTGTCTTATTTTTTGTTTCATCAATTATATTATCTAATAAACTTAATATTCTAGAATCTGGAGATTCGGTTTCTAGTATATAATTTTTGATATCAGTTTTTTGTATTCATGTATTCAAAAAACCTATTACTAAAAATTTGTATCTAGTTATTTCTTTATTAATTTTATTTTTACAAGGACTATTTAATAATTGATTTTCAAGGTTAATTATTCTTTTACAATTATCATAAATAATCTTAATATACTCTTTATCTAGTGTATTAATCACGCTCATATATAAAATATTAGGAATACCTTATATTTTTGTATTATAGTTAAATGATGATTTTAGTCAATTAGTTTATTGATAGATAAGTATAGTTTAAATATTATATTATATTATTTTTAAGAAAGGATATATTTTCTTTTATTTGTAATCATATTACTTCCATGTTATTTGCGTTTGATGAAGGATCACCATAAACTTTATCATTTTTATCATCCCATTTTTTTTCTTCTTCTATATAAATTTCAATTAAATTGTTAATTTCATCAAATTTTATTTGCATATTTCATAAAGTTATATTTTTATTAATAAGCTTTTTTTTGATTAAAAAATTTTCTATTTTTTCAATATCTTTAAATCAATCCAAAACTAATTTTACTTTTAAACTAATAAATATTTCATTTATTTTTGGTAAAATAGATCTAAAATTAATATTTTCTTCAGACGATATTAAAAGCTTTCTAATTTCTCAAACAGAACGAAAGTATACACTTAATACATTTTTAATTTGTTCTTTATTTGATAGGCTCTTGACCAGAAGATGAAGATAAATATAATCTGGTCTTATGATAAAATAC
>CAZFLS010000027.1:5808-10104 GCA_964518815.1 uncultured Candidatus Peribacteria bacterium | reverse complement strand
ATATTAAAATAATATAAAATTTTTAATTGTTCTTCCGGTAGTATTTCTTGCCACATCTCAGTATATATTTCATTAAGATGACCTAAACTAAATAGTTCTTCTTTTGTTGTCAGTTTTTGTTTTCCTTTAGAATTATCACTCTCAATCTGCCCATTATCCGCTTCATATACGACTTTTACTTTTTTTCATCAAAATTCTATAGTATCGGGTAAGGCTTGAGAAGCAGTAGATATCTCTTCTTGTTTTATTGTGTCTGTAGGAAGTCATTTGTAATCTGGGTTTTCGGCTATTGCTTTATTTCAGATAATACTTCCACTAGTTACTCAAACTAAAACTCATAAAATCTTTGCTTTAGTACTTTTTTTAAGTCATTTTTTTTCTGTTGTTTTTCATATTAGTGGCGTATTTTTATCTGTATCATAAGAATCCGTATAATTTTCAATTTTAACAAATGTTGTTTTTGACATAAAAAATAAAGATTAAAAATATAAATTTTGATTATAAATCAATAATATTAAAAAATGTTTTAAATACAAGTCAAAATTTGGGTTTTTGTTTTCATGTGTACTATATTATTTTTGCTTAAATAATATAATGGGGATTTTGTATTATTTAATGGTAGTCAGTTATTTAATATTTTATTTGGATCTTTTGAAAAATTATTTCTTGCTTCTGAATTAGTCAAAGCTGTTTCCTCTTTCTTTAAAGGAGAATTAAGCTTATTTATTGCTTCTTGATACTTAGCACTATCTATAAATCAAGCATCCCTAAATTCTGTAAATACAGCCTGAGCTTCTTTCCTAAACTCTGCATATTCATAAGTTCATTTTTTCTTTTCTACTTCTGCTAAGATATCATTTATGATATCATCCATTTTCTCAGCAATTTTTAAGTTTATTTCAGCTTCTATAATGCTTTTTATATCTTTACCATTTTTTTGTGCATCAGTTTTTAATTCATTTATAGCAGTATTTTTATATTTTTCATATATATTATTAAATCTACCGCCTTTTAATGCTAATATTGCTTCTGCTTTATCTTCTTTTGCTTCTGCTTTCTTTTCTATTGTTTCTGCTTCCTTTTGTGCTTTCGTTTGTAAATCTTGTGCTGTTTCTGCTTTGATATTATATTCTTCAAATAATTCAAAAAAATCATCTATTTTATTATTATCAAATTTTGACTCAATATACTTCAAAAATCTTTCCTTTGCTTTTCAATTTGCTAGTAATATATTATTAAAAATATTAAAAACCTTATCTTGATCTTCTTTACTTAATTTTGATATATTTGCTGTAAGTTTATCTATATCTCTGATATCTTTTGAAAAATTTACTCTTAAAGTACTTACTCAATCAAGAAAGTTCTTCATTTTATCCAAAAATTCTAATCTTGGCTTTATCACATCATCTTGTTTTTGTTCTTTTTTTGATTCTATTTCTTGTTGTTCTTGTTGTTGTTTTTTTATCAATTCTTCTAATTCTTCTTTTTTTATAACATTATCTCCTTGGGCCTTTTCTAGCATTTCATCAAGTATTGATCAATTTTTATTTTTATCTCATCATTCTTGTATTACTACTTTTTCTAAGTCTCATTTTGGAGAATCTATTCATCCCATAAATAAAAATAATTAATAATAAAAGTCAAAACTTTAAATAACTAAAACAATTAAGAATTATTTAAACTTTTCTAAAAGTTCCATAAGTTTTTTTGCTTTTTTTGATTCTTCTTCTGCCTCTCTTCATTCTTTTTCTGCCTTTTCTATTCATTTTTTTGCCTCTTCTCCTATTTGTTTTACATAGTCTCTAAATTCTTTATCAAATTCTTTTGCATTTGTTAAGTCTTCTTGTGTGATCATTTCAGGACAAATATCTTTTATTTGTTTCAAAGTAATATATACACCAACTCAAGTATCAAAATCTTTACCCACTTTACCTTTCATTTTAATATATTCTTTTTTTTGATTAATACTATAATCGTACATTATCCATCCTTGTGCTACTTCAGAGATATTTTCATTTGTTAATTTATATTTATTTTTTGCTTCTCACAATATAGTTAATACTTGCTTTTTTTGAGCTTGAGATAAATTATTATTAAACATATCTAAATGATCTCTATCTATTTTATATTCACTTAATATATTTCAATCTTTCATTTCTATTCATCATTCTGAAGCATCATTTCCAATTTTCCCACTATCTGCTTCATAAGTAACTTTTACTTTCTTTCATCACATTTCTATATAACTCGGAAGTGTTTGTGTTTTACTACTTGTAACTTCTTCATATTTCTTAATATCTACATCTGGTCATGCAAATTTTATATCTTTTGCGAGAGCTTTACCTGCTACTCATGAAGTTGCAATTGTTCAAACCATCATTAAAGGAATATATTTTTCTTTAGTTGCTTTTATTATTCTTTTCATTAAATTTCCTTTTGTTTCTGGTGCTTCTCACTCAAGTAAATGACTGAGTTTTTTTTCTTGGTTTTTTCAGTCTGAAATTGAATTTTTTGTCATAATAAAAATTTGTTAAAAAATAATATTTTACATTTATGTACTCATTATACCAAAAAATGCCAAAAAAAGCAAAAAAATGAGTTTCACGTCCGGACTCGAGTCCGGACGTGACTCTCCTCTAATGTACTAGTCCGTAACATATGGTACATTTTTTATTAAAGTTTTTTTTAAAGTTCTTGATTATTTTGAAAAAAATCCTAAAATGATGTGTAGAAAATTTATTGATTCCTTAACTTATGGTATTACCCCCAAACCATTGTGAATGTGACCTTTAAATACAATATTAACTGATAAGAATTGAAAATCAATGGATATAAATAGATATTTGAAGAATATATTGAATGATAGTTTAATTTTAAAAAGTAATAATTTTAATTCTTATTCTTTAGATCAAAAAATTATACAAATTTTTGATAAAGATAATGTAGAAAAGGCTATTGAATGATTTTTTAAAGTATAAATATTTTAGTATATTAAAATATCTTTTGTTTAAACATAAGCATGAAAAATCTAATTATACAATCTTGTAAAATAGCTAATAAGTCTTATTTAGAAAGTACTTTAAAAAAGATAGCTGATGAAAATATAAAAAATCAAATAATATCTATGTTTAACTCTCATATGGTACAAATTGCAGAATTTTGCATAGATAATTTTATTAACAAAACTGAACTTACAGAGAATTTTATTAGATGATTACATAAAATTTTATTTCCTTCTTGATATACCGAAAGTCAAAAAACAATTAAATGAGATTGAGAGGTAATTTATATGATACCTTGAGTATATAAAACCTTAAAAAATTTTAATTATGTACTACCAAAAGATGTAAAAAATGAAATGAAAAATTTTATCAATAATTACAATTTAAATATAAACAAAGTAGAAAATAAATATGATTTCATGCTATATATTTTAATAGATTTTTTAAGAATCCATCCATTTGGAAATGGTAATTGAAGAGTTATTTCTATTCTTGTAGATTTATTTTTTATAAAAAATAAATTACCACCTCTCTATTTTAGAGAAATACAAAGTAAGAATATTGATACTTGTTTTTTATCTATTCATAACAGTATTAAGAAAAATAATATATCTCCTATTAAATCATTTATTAGAATAAATACTATATACCATCAAATACTGTAATCGTGAAAATATTACTGTATACTTCATTATTATTTGGTTCCGTAATTTTAAGTCTAAATGTATGTGCCTGATCCATATTTATATCGGTTGTTATTCTTGCAATGAGTTTATTTCATTCTATATTTATTTGAGAACTTGTATTTCATCAAGAACTAACCATCTCTAAAGATATAGCACTTCAAGATTTATATTCTTTTACAAGAGACTGTATATCAGATATAATTTCTGTAGGAGTTCATCCTGTTCAATCTCTAACAAGCGAATCAGATATATTCATCCATGAAGATGGAGCTGCACTTACAACTACTGTTAATGTTCATGTAGATTTGTTGTTATTTCAATCTTTGATTTCGTAAGTACAACTAGCATTTCAAGAGAATCAGTTTGTTGGAGTGAAATCTATTTTTCATGCATTTACTGTAAATGTTCATCATACTTGATTTGTGATTACTCAAGTTAGAGTTGGTGGTACTCAGCTATTATCTGTATCGTTAGCAACTACATCTATTCAAGTTTTTGGTGTGTTGTAAGCTGTAGTAGTAGAGTCTGCGTTTGCTACTGGAGCTGTAGTATCTGGAGCTGCACTTACAACTACTGTTAATGTTCATGTAGATTTGTTGTTATTTCAA
>CAZFLS010000027.1:0-5708 GCA_964518815.1 uncultured Candidatus Peribacteria bacterium | reverse complement strand
TTGTAAGCTGTAGTAGTAGAGTCTGCGTTTGCTACTGGAGCTGTAGTATCTGGAGTATTTCAAACTGTAATACTTTTAATTTTTACAGATCAATGTTCTACAACCACTGTAATATTTTGTCCAGCACTAGTAGAAATAACATATGTATCTGTTACTCATAATGCAGGTTGACTTATTTTATCAGTTATCACAGTAAAAGTTCCTCAAGATAAAGAAAATTGTCAGCTATATATAAATGCAGCTCAATTTTTAGTTACTCAGGTTATTGCTCATGCAATTCCATTTACAGAAATACTTCATGTTAATTTATCAATACTCGCTCATGCAGGTAATGCTGTCTTATCTATTACTATTAATCTTTCAGTTTTTTCATCTCCTATTACAAGAATTGAATTTGATTTAATTGCAGGATTATTTTTAATCCATTCTAACAATTCTCTAAATTGAGGTTCTGCCCATTTTGGAAGATTTTCCCCTACACTTTCTGATTTTTTAGCAAAAATACTTTTTCAAGAATTAGTTTCATTAAAAATTTTTGCAGATTTTTCAGTTTCATTATATGAAAATGGAATTTCTACTCAGAATCAAACAATAGTATCTTTATTTTCTACTACTCAAATTCAATCTCTTCTCTCAAGAGTTTTACCATTTAAAAATATCTTGATTCAATTTTTTAATAAATAATCAATTCCGGCAGAAAAAACAAATTTTTCTGAAGAATTTGTTTCAGCTCAAGCAGATAAATTAAAATTTCAAATCTTTCTTGAAATATCAATTTTTCATCCAAAAGTAGAGGAATTAACAGTATTGGAATCAATATATTTTGTATCATATTTAGTTTGTCCGTAAGTTCATGTAAATTTAATTTTTGTATCATATACATCAAATCATACAGTTAAACCTCATTCTACATTAGTAGCTCAAGTAAGACTTCTTTTATTTTTCCAAAGTTCATAAATGGTAGCTGTATCAATTGTATATTCTTTATCATCCAAATCCTTACTTTCTGCTTTAGTAGCCTTAATCTTGAATCATAAACTTTCAAGAAAACCTTTATTTACTTTGTATTCATAGCTAAATCAAGCTCATAATTGTCACATTCTTTCTTTTTCTGATCATGATTGAAATTTAAATTCCATTAATTTTTGGAATCATTCAAGAGTGATTATTGCTTTATGATTTCAAACATGTATACCCAAAGAGCCCAAAATTCTAGCCATTTTGTCATTTACTTCTACTTCAAATGCTCAAACTGTTTTATCTGTAATGATATGAGTAATAATAATATCTACTAGTGGTCAAACTTCAGAACTATATTTTGCTTCAAGAGAAATTAATCATTTTCATTGATTAATTTCCAAAGCTTTTTGTATTGGTGGTAAGTTTGCAAGAGATTGTCATTCTTGAAGGTCTTTTTGATTTTTTAAAGTTAAAGGAGAAATATCTTCTGGACCATTGTTTTTAGCCCATTTTTCTTCTGGATTTTTTGATGTTTTTTGAGTTGGACTATTTTTTATTTCTCCTAACTTTTGTGGTTTACTATCAGATCTTATAGTTTTTTCTCACACATTAGTCGAAATACTTTTTCAAATCTCTTCTTTTAATACTATATATTCTTTACCTGTTTTTTCATCTTTCAAAATTAAATTATCATTTTCTGTTTTTTGTTTCACATTACAAATAATTTTTTCTCATTTAAAATCATAAGCCACCTTTTGTCATTCTATAAAAATTAAATCATCACCAAAATTTAGTACTTTTATATTTCATGTAATAGTTTGATCTGCTTGAGTAACTTCTTCAATTGGAGTTAAATCTGTATTTAATCATTTATATATAGAATCATTTGCTATAGCTTTATCTGCTGAGGATCACATAGCAGCAAAAAAACCAGCCATAATTAAATTTTTTAAATTGGATGATTTTTTAGGTATTTTTTTATTAGAAAAATCTGTAGGAGCATTCCTTGATGAATTAGCCATAAATTATAAGTTAAAAATTAAAATTATGACGTACATTATAAAATTTTTTTTCAAAAGTCAAAAAGAAAATTGACAAATTTAAAAAATGTTAGGTAATTATGAATATTTATACTAGTCATTCATTAGTAATTAGAAATTCTTGCTTTTGACTTTTAACTCTCACGTCCGGACTCGAGTCCGGACGTGAGAGTTAACTTATTGAAGGCAATGTGTTATAATTTTCTCTAAAAAATCTTAATTCTTGGTTCTCAATTCTTAATTCGATTTTAACTTTAATCCCCTGCTCCTCATCCGCCTGAACTTCATCAACCTCAACTAAATCATCATCCTCATCATGAGCTCCAACCTCCAGAACTTCATCAAGTTCATCAACTTCATCATTTTGGCATTGAAATAAAATTTTTGAAAAATTTATTTTTTTGAAAAATATATCAAATTATAAAAGTTATAGTGGTTCAAATCAGATATCAAATTATAGGAAAAAAAGATCAAACGGTAAAAAATATTGTCGAAAAAAAGAATCCTCAAAAAATAAATGGAACAATATTCATTGAAAATACTAATCAAAAAATAAGTGCCATTATAAATGTGATTATTTCTGCTGTAAATTGACCATTTTCTTGCATTTTTTTTCATTCATCTGTTCAAATTGCAGATATAACTCTGTCATAATACTTTTTTACTCAATCATAAAATCTTCATTCATTTACTGCAGGGCGAATATCTTTTTCTATTATATCAGATGCAAGAATATCTGGGATATCTCATTCTAGAGAATATCATGTAATAATTCTAATTTTCTTTTCTTCTGTGGCGATTAAAAGAAGTAATCAATTATTTTTATCTTTTTGTCATATTCAATTTTCTCTAAATACTTTGAGTCAAATATCAATTAATTCATTTCAATTTCTATTTGGAAATAAAATTACTACTATTTGATTTGTTGTTTTGGATTCATAATCTTTTGCTATATTATTTAATTCATTAAATTCTTGAGTTGAAAGTACATTCGAATAATCATTTACCCACTGAGAAATTTTTGGTATATTCATAGGATCAATTGATCAAACTGAAACTGAACCAGTCTCTGCAAAACAAAAAGAATAAAAACTAGCAAAAAAAAGAAATGAAATTAAAATTCGTTTGAACATAAAAAGAGTTTTAGTTTATAGTTTTTAGTTTCTAATAAAATTTTAAATATAAAATGTCAAATTAGATATAGTAAAACAATATATAGACATTAAATAATTAGTCATTTCATTAATAATTAGTCATTTCATTAATAATTAGTAATTAGATATTAGAAATTTTTTGAACCTTGTACTTGATAACTATGTACAGACGCGATTAATCGCGTCTGTAACTTTGTACTAACCTATTTACTTGTATCAAGCAAATTATCTACATTTGGTACTGCTTTTATTTCTTTTCATTCTGGAGGATTGACACGTTCTTTTTCATTGAAACCTAGCATTTTTGAAAAGAAAAATCCATAAGGAATTGAGCGAACTTTTAGATTAAAATTTGCAACGTTATCATTATAATCTTTTATAGCAACTCTTATTCTATTTTCACTTCATTCCAAAGTAGTAAATAAATTTGTAAATTGAGAATCTGCTTTAAGTGTAGGATATGCTTCTATTGTAATTTTTAAAGTACTTAGAGTTGAAGCAAGTAAATTTGAATATTCAGTAGAATTTACTTTTCAATCTTTTGCAAGATTTTGTAAAGTATCAAAATTTTTAGAAGCTTCTCTAAGTTTTACTACTTCTTCCAAAGTACCTTTTTCATATTGCGCATATTTTTTTACTACAGCTGCAACTTGAGGAACCAAATCAGTACGTCTTTCATACATGTTTTTTACTTGAGCATCAAACGATTTTAATGATTCATCTAATCATACCATAGAATTAAAAAAACCAATAAGTCCAAAAGTCATTATTAAGGCTATTACTCAAAGTCAAAGAAGAAAATATTTCATAAAAAAATAATTAAATAATAAAATAGTTTATAAAGTAGTAGTTTTTTATTAAAAACAAAAATTTTTCTGGAGCCAGCAACGGGAGTCGAACCCGTGATCTTCTCCTTACCATGGAGACGCTCTACCAACTGAGCCATGCCGGCATAATAGATGCTAGGTAATAGATATTAGATTATGGTTTTTAAAATTACTAAATCAACTATTTTATGAACTATTTTTTTGCTTTTAAAATTCTTTTTATTATATTAAAGCTCACCTATTATATTGTGTAAAATTAAATTTCAACTTTTTAATAAAAATACTTATGGATTTTTATAATATTATAATTTTAATAATTGTAATTCCCTTTGCTATTGCGGGTATTTCATTTGCCCCTTGGGTTCCTACAAGAAAAAAAGACATAATAAGAGGTCTTGCTTTAGCCAAAATAAAACCAAATGAAATTTTTTATGAGCTATGATGTTGAGACTGAAGAGTTTCATTTTTTGCAAACGAAAAATATAAAACAAAAACTATCTGAATAGAATTATGTTTTTATCTTTTTATTATATGTAAAATTAAACAATTTTTTTTAAAAAGAAAAGATATTGAATTTAGAAATAAAAATTTATATAAAGTAGATCTAAAAGATGCTGATGTTATTTATATGTATTGAATGCCAGATAAATTAAAACGTCTTACAGAAAAATTTAAAAAGGAACTAAAACCAAAAACTAGAATTATTTCTTATATCTTTGAAATAGAAGGTCTCACACCAAAAAAAATTGATAAACCTACTCCTCAAGATCTCACTATTTATTTATATGAAATGTAATTAAAAAAATTATTAATTTTAATTTTCAAATTTTTTTATTTGTCATTCCTCCGCCAGGAGGAATCTCTTATACTTGAGTAAAATGCTGACGTCAAAACTATTACTAATCCTAACTTAAAAGGGATTCTCCCAGATAAATCAGGAAGAATGACAAGTCCCTTTAATTTTCTGTAAACTGTATATTGATTTGTTTGTCAATTTTAATTTAATCTTCTTCAATATTAATAATAAGCGGTATATGATCAGAAGATAATTTATTTCAAGGATAAACTTTTAGTTTTTTATCTGAAATAGCATAATCTATAGGAATAGTAAGAGGAGAATAAATATTCCAAGAATAAACTGGATGAAAATAATATGATCAAAAATATTTTCTAAATAAAGGAGAATAATAAGAAGAATTAAAATCTCACACCAACAAAAAATTGGTTTTATTTTCAAGTATTTTACTTAAGAAAGCAAAAAACTGTTTTTGTTTTTGATAAAGTTCATTGTTAAAAGGAGGAAATGGATGGACTATAAATAAATCGAATTTTTTTAATTTAACAAATCAAATAGGATAATTTTTTTCTTCTATAACATTCTTTTGTATAATTTCTTCATTTGTAAAAAATCAGAAAGAATAGACATTTAAATCATAATAAAACTCATATTTATAATTTAATTTTGTTTTAATATCTTCATAAAGCTTTTTGTTTAATTCTACAACTGCTAAATATTTTGGTTGTAAATTCTTTATATCATTAATAATTTTATCGCTATCTTCATTCCAAAAATAAGCATTAATAAAATAAAATTTATCTCTTATTTCTGAAGAATTTATAGGATAAGACGTTTGTAAAATAAAAAATCACAGAAAAATTAAAATAAGAACTGAAGAAATTATTCAAGTTTTATAGCGAAAAAATATAAAAGAAATTAACAGTATAAA
>CAZFLS010000026.1:0-10366 GCA_964518815.1 uncultured Candidatus Peribacteria bacterium | reverse complement strand
ATCTGTTTAATTTTTAAAATTTATTATTACATCTCTTGTTAAAAATAAAGATGATGTAGAAATAGAAAAAAAGGAAGATGATCTATGAACTCTTCTTATGTTAAAATTAAATAAAGAAGATATAGGTACAATTATTGGTAAAGATTGAAGAACAATTAATGCTATAAGAACAGTTTTAAGAGTTTTTTGATCAAAATCAAATGCTAGAGTTAATTTAAAAGTAGTAGAATAATCTCTTTATTTATATTAACTATTTAACTGGTTATGATTGATTTAGCTTTTGCTACTACCTCAAATGCTATAGATTTTAAACAATCTTACGACATAAGTGATATTATAAGAGTTGGAGTCGCTTTGGTTGTTCTTTTTTCTTGATTAGTATCGGTAATTTTTATAATTTGGGGTTGAGTAATGCTTATTTTATCTTGATGAAAAGAAGAAAAAGTTAAACCAGCCATGAATAGTATTCGTTATGCTATAATTTGACTAATTATTATTATAATTTCGATTTTTTTGTTACCAAAAGTTTGAGACATGTTAAAATTAGGAGTTTCTAAATATATATCTCCAGATGCAATTTTTTCAACAATTCAAAAATTGTCAACTCAATTTTTTTGAAGTAATGAAGATATAATTTTGGATACTTGAAATACTAGTAACTCTTTACCAGCAGACTTTTCTGATTTATAATAAAAATAAATTTAAGAAGTAGGAAACAAGAAAAAATTTCTAAAAATTAGTTATGCCTAAATAAAATTGATATACCAAGTTTTTTTCTGGGTTAAGTATAGATTATTTATTTTAAAAAGATTATTAAAAGGAAAAACACTGACTTTAGTTGTATATAAAATCAATTTGTAAAATCGTTCAAGTTAGAACGATTTTTTTAAGATTTTTTCTTTCTTAATATGTTTTTCTGAAACACAATCATAATATTTATAATAATTATATTTTAAAGTTAAAATTGATTTAGAATAATTATAAAAAAAATCATAAACAGGGAAATTTGATATTGTTTCTATTCAAATTGAGCTAAATAAAGCTCATGTCCAATCAATAATTTCTCAACTAAAACTATCGGGTCATGTTATGTTATATGCATAAGAAAATCATCAGGATAAAGTTTTTAGCACATTTCAGGTTATAGAATTAAAATCTCAATCTCACTTTGTAAAATATGGAAAATAATCTGAATATTTTAATTCTGATCAGCTAAAAAAATCTACTTTTAAATAATAATATCAAGTATTTGTTGGAATAGGTTCAATTCAATTAATGTTTATTCAGTATATATTTCGAGTTAAAAAATTTGTTAATCATCCAGAAAAATTATATGTTAAATTTGATCAAGTATTTATAAAATCATTAATTCAAGTTCATGTAATTCAGGAAAACACAAAGCTTCAGGTAGAGTTTGGTAAGGTAATATTTGTAATTCAAGAAAAAGTAAATGAAATTTTATTGATATTTGTAAATCAAGTTCAGACTTTAAAAGTAAGATTTAAGGTTTCTCAGTCTTGGTCTCAATCTTTATAACTTAATATTTTATTGTTTCAATTATTGGCTATAAGTAGTTCATTTCAAGAAAAATATAAACTAATAGGTCTACTTACTCCATTTTCTTTTCATAAAAGCTCTTTTGTAATTTTACTACCTGTATCATAAAATAATATTCTATCGTTTAGTGTATCTGCTATATATAAATATCCTCAACTTCAAATAATTGCAGATGGATAATTTAATTCAGTTTTCAAAGGATTATTTTTATCTAAATTATCTCAAGGATATCAAGTTCAGATAATTATTTCGCTTCAAGAATAAATTATATTTCATGTATGACTTAAAGTATAATTGATTCATCAGATATTGGCTTGGTTTTGAATAAAATCAGGTAATATAAATTCTTTAATAAAAAGTTTTTGTACTGTTCAAGTGGCATTTTCTGTTCAAGAAAAAACATCACAATAACCAGTAAAAGTTTTTAAACCAATAAAAGTTATAGGTAGATTTGAGCTATTTGATTTCAAAAAAATTCAAGTTAAATATTCTCAAAATATACTTCATGAATAATAGATTTGTGAAGTGTTTGATATTATGTCTAATATTTTTTGCTCAAACTCTAAATTATTATTATCTTGAGTTAAAATATATTCATTTTTTACACTTTCTTTTATGCTATTTCAGGTAAATATCATTATCGATAACATTAATAAAGAAGAAATAGAAACTGCAATTATTAATTCAATAAGAGAAAAAGCATATAGCTTACTTTTAATTCATATTAATATATTGTGTTTATAATTTTTGTTCATAATATTAAAATCTAAATAATTTTTTTAATTTACAATATAATTTATAATTAATTTGCACTTGTTTATTTTAACTAATTTCAAGTTCTTTATCTAAAATTTTTTTTACTTCTTCAAAAGTTTCTTTAATACTATTATTTGCATCAATTAAATAAATATTTCTTTCATTTTTTAATTTTTCATACGCTTCCAAATATTTCTCTCTTACAATTTTTAAAAAGCTTAATTCTTCAAAAAATTCCTTTTTGTCTCATCTTCAAGACAACCTTTTTTCTATATTTTCAATACTAACATCAAAAATAAAAGTAATATCTGGAATTAGAATTTTACTATAATCATGAGCTTTATAAACTTCTTCAAAACTTAATCATTGAGCAACTTGGTATGCATAAGTAGAATAATCAAAACGTGATGATAAAATGTGTGAATGTTTTAAGATTTCTTTTCTTATAGCAGTTTGTTCAATTCTATCTTTTACATAAAGATCTAGAGCTTCATATCAAGATTTAAATCATCCTTCTTTTAATTTTTTTGCAATTTCCCTTCATGCTTCGGTATTATGTGTAGGTTCTCGTGTTATCCAAAGCTGAGAATATTTATTTTTTTGTCTAATGTAAGATAGAGCATTATCTAATTGAGTATCTTTTCAAGATCAATCAAGTCATTCAAAGACAATAAATTTCATAAAATTAATAAATTAGAATATTAAGATATTAAAATAAAAATTAGCATTATTTTTTCAAAAAATTTATTTAGATATATTTAAGACGGTATTGTAATTTAAAATTTTTAAAAAGCAAAAAAAAGCCAATTAAATAAATTTGATTTAATAAAAGAATAAATTAAACTCATATTTAAAGATTATCCAAAAAACTCTCTTTTATAAATAAATTTTATGTTTGAAAAATTAATTAAAAATTTAAAAAAATATAATATTAAAGATATTATAAAAATGGAAGAAAAGGATCGTCAATTTTTAGCTATTAAACAGCTTTATAAAAATATAAAAAATAGCAATTATTTTTTACCTTTAATAATTACAAATGCTTTACTTTGATATCAATTAAGCTCTAAATGAGAAAATTATTGGGAGGAATTTTGTTATGAAGTGTTAAATTTTAACTTTAAAAAAGATTTTAGTGTTTTTGAGATAGAAGAATTTTTTAAAAATTTTTTACCAAAATCTAAATGAAATAAAAGATTGTTAAATATAAAAATTTCAAGAATAAAAAAGATATTATTATTTTTGGATGAATTTATCGGTAAAGAGGAAATATATTACGAAAACATTTTACAATTTCAAGAAGTTTTAGCCAAATTTATGAAACAAAAAAATGATGCTAAAACTATAGTATTTTCAATAAAAATGTTTCATTATTGAGCAAGATTAAAGTTTAAAAAATTTATTCCAATTCCTTTTGAAATAGCTATTCCTATAGATTCAAGAATAAAAAAACTTACAAAAAAATATAATAATCTTTGATTATCTACAAAAGATTTTTGGTTTTTTGTCAGTAAAAAAGTTAATATCCCAATTTTACATTTGGACACTTTTTTATGGACAAATTGTGATGAAATTCTAAAATTTTAAAAAAACGCAAAACGATTTCAAATTTTGAGCTAAAGCTTATATTTTTTCGTTTTCATTATGTATTCATTACATCTTGTTTTGGTACTTAATTTTTGGATATTTTTACTTTTTTGTACTTACTAAAAAATGTATCAAAACAAATTATTTTATTATTTCTTAAATAATACTTTCTGCTATTTCAAGCTCCTCTCGACTATTTATCCCCATTGCTTCTTTTGGATTAATTTGAAAAGAATTAATGTGGATTTTTTGTTCAAAAGCAATTTTTATCAAATCTGTGAGATAATATTCTTGTTGAGCATTGTTATTTTTTAATTTATTAATATTTTCCCAAAGCCATTTTGTATTAAAACAATAAATAGCAGGGTTTACTTCCTTTATTTCTTTTTGTTCGTCATTAGTATCTTTAAATTCTACTATCTCTTTTATTTCTCAATTTTCTCTAATTATTCTTCACCAATGATAAAAATTTTTTTGCCAAGTTTCAAAATTGTCTACTTTTGTTGTAATTATAGAAATAATTCCTGTTTGATTTTCAGATATTTTTTTTATTGTTTCAGATTTAATGAAAGGATGGTCTCAATAAAGACAAATTATATAATTGGTTTCTTCTGTAATTAAACTTTGAGCACAAGATACTGCATGACCTGTTCATAATTGTTTATCTTGTAAGGTATAACTACAATTAAATTCCTTTAAATTATTTTTTATAATATCAATATTATCAGGAGAAACTACCAAAATAGGACTATTGTCAACTTCTGAGTCAATTATTGATTTAATAAGATATTGAATCATAGGTTTTCATTTAATTGGTACTAATACTTTTGGAATTTCTACTTCCATACGTTTTCCTTTTCATGCGGCTAAAACAATTATTTTTTTCATATTTTATAAAGTTATTTAATTAAGTTTTGAGGTGTATTATATTTTTTATTTTTTTAATACAAGTTTTTTTAAGTGTGAAAATTTTGAGTGCAAAAATGCAAAAATAACTTTTTTAATGCCTTTGATTCTATGAATTTTTTTAATCCTTCCGATAGTTATAAGATTGTTTCTTAACTTCTTAGATTTTTCTAATTCTATTAAGATTTGCTAGTGTGAGTGTGGTAAAAAAAGGCGCGAGAATAACAATTTTTTAATTTGACTTTTATTAAAATAATATTATATATAAATATGCTATTTTAATAAGTTATTAATTTTTTTTAAAATAGAGAACGTTAAAATTTAAAACAAATAAAAAAATAAAACAAATAAACAAACAGAAAGAAAGGAAATAGGTGATGTTATGGGAAAATTGTTCAATAAGTACATTTTATGGTACATTCCGAAAGAAATTCAAGATGGAGATTTAGATCAGTTCAGAAGAGCTAAACAGTATATTATTTTTTCCCAGCTTGCCCCACTTTTTTTTATTCCAAATATAATTAAGTGGAACAAGATTGGATCGGTGGAATTAACCATTAGTATGTCATGTGTTTTGTTGATACAAATTTTCATTCCTTTTATACTAAGGATTACGAAGTCAGTAGCAATAATGGGGAATGCTGGACTTGCACTTCTGTCTTGGCATTTTATATTTTTGCCGTTCATGACTGGCGGAATGTTTTCTTCTGCCTTAGCGTGGACGCTTGTTTTACCTGCGTTCGCATCCACGTTTTTTGGTATGGGAGCCTTCTTGTTTTGGTCGGTAGTAATGTTTCTTGAGATAGTTATATTTATTGTTCTTGAGAAAATGGGAATATCGACCACAGCAATTGTCTTTACCAAAGAACAACTGTTTAGTAATCAGCTTGCCAATCTTATAGGTCCACTGTTAGCCCTTGTTATCACTTTAATTTTTAGCAATAAAGGGCTTAAGTCTGCCTTGGATACTCAAACAAGGGCAATAGAAGATAACAAAAAAATAGCGGAAGAGATATTGCTAGCGAAACAACAAGCTGACAGTATGAGCGTATCCATGCAAGAAACATTTGACAAGGCGAGTGATAATATCAATACACTCGCTGAAACATCAGCTGAAATTGCAGCAATGGTAAAAAACAATGCTGTTTTAGCAGATCAGTCATCAGGCTTGATGAAAACTGCTGAAAAAATGGTGGAAGAAGGAGTCGTTTCTATGAACAGTCTATCATCAAAAATGGCTGAAATTGCATCGGCTTCTAATAAGACTACAAAAATTATCAAAATAATTGATGAAATTGCTTTTCAGACAAATCTCCTTGCGCTTAATGCTGCTGTTGAAGCAGCGCGTGCCGGAGAAGCAGGAGCTGGATTTGCTATTGTGGCAGGTGAAGTACGTAATCTTGCGATGCGGTCAGCAGAAGCTGCAAAAAACACAGCTGCGATAGTTGAGGATACCGTAAAAATGGTATCACAAGGAAAAGAACAATCGGACGAAACGAACAAAATTCTTGCCCAAATACAAGGGCAAGTAAACAAAACTGCAAACCTTGTTGAAGAAATCGCCGCAGGATCAAAAGAGCAGGCGGAAGGAGTGGATAATATTGATCGAGCCATTCTTGCTCTCAAAAAGATCATATAACAACAGAAACAAAATTTAAAAAATATTAAAATGAAAGGAGAAATAAAAAACTAAACAGAGAGTTATCAAAGTATTTAAAATACTATTTTGATAATTTCTCTGTAGGAAAAAACGAAAAGATGTTGGAGTTTATCTTCAACATCTTTTTTTATTTTTTACTATAAAAACACTTTTTTTTTGCAAATTTTGATTTAAGAGTATTATATAATCAATTTTAGATTTAAATTATTATTTTTATGCAAAAAATAAAAAAAGCTATTATTACTGCAGCTGGTTCTGGAACTAGATTTTTGCCAGCGGTAAAAACTATGCCAAAAGAAATGCTTCCAATAGTTGATAAACCTATAATTCAGCTTATTGTTGAAGAATTAGTTGAAGCCTGAATAGAGGATATAATAATAGTTACAAAATGGGATAAAAAACCACTAGAGGACCATTTTGATTATAATCATGCTCTTGTTAGCGATTTAAAAAAATCAGGTAAGGAAGAATTGTTAGAAGAAGTCAAAAAAATTGCTGATTTAGCAAACTTTATTTATGTTAGACAAAAATGACCATATTGAAATGGTACTCCTATTTTATCAGCTGCAAGTCTTGTAAAAAATGAACCATTTGTTTTTGTTTGGTGAGATGATCTTGTTAAATCTAAGACATCTTTTACAAAACAAATGATTGAAGATTATGAAAAAAATGGAAATTTAATGATTTGAGTTCAAGAAGTTCCAAAACAAGATGTTGTAAAATATGGTATAGTGAAACTTAAAGAAGGTACTATGCAGCTTGAAGATATTATAGAAAAGCCAAGTATTGAAAATACTCCATCATGTTTTGCTGATTTTGGTAGAATGATTCTTAATCAAGAAATTATTAATATTTTACACAATACTTCATTAGGTAAAGATAATGAATTATGGGCTGTAGATGCCATTAGAACTTATATAAAATCCTGAGGTAAATTCATGGCCAAAAAAGTAGAAGACGGTCGATGGTTAACGACCTGAGATCCACTTAATTATCTTAAAGCTGTTATAGAATATGCTCTAGACAGAAAAGATATCTGAGAAGAATTAAAAAAATTTCTAATTTCTAAATTATAATTTTAACTAGTTAAAATCAAGAAAAATCTTTGCTTTTTATCGAGATTTTATTATTATTTGAGTACTTATCTAATAAGTAAGATAAAATGAATAATTTTTATTGTATTTTCGTCCCCAAAATAGATTAAGTTTTAATTAATCTATTTCTTAATTTTTATTTTTATGCGTCAATCAAAAATTCCTTTTAAAACACTCAGAAATGTATCTTCTGATATTAAGTTAATAAGCCATAAATTATTATTTCAAGCTTGATTTATCAGAGAATCTGTAGCCTGAAGATATTATTATTTGCCATTTGGTCTTAGAGTAAGAGATAAAATTGTAAAAGTAATAGAAGAAGAAATGGACAAAACAGGAGCACTTAGGCTTTTGGTACCTACGCTACATCCTATAGAACTTTGGCGAGAGACAAATAGAACAGAGTCCGTAGGATTTGAATTAATGACTGTAAAAGATAGAAATAATTGAGAATTTGTTTTAGGTTGAACAGGAGAAGAAATGATGGTTGATCTAGTTAGAAAATTTATAATTAGTTATAAAGATTTGCCATTTAATATTTACCAATTTTCTCAAAAATTTAGAGATGAAATGAGAGCAAGATGATGATTACTTCGTGTTAGAGAATTTTTAATGAAAGACGCTTATTCATTTCATGCAAGCGAAGAAGATTTTAAATTAGAATACAAAAAAATGCGCGATACTTATTTAAAAATTTTTAATCGTTTTGGTTTAAATCCGATTCCTGTAGAAGCAGATGGTGGTTATATTTGAGGTGATTATTGTCATGAATTTTTAGTAGAAAGTGATGTATGAGAAGATAGGTATTTTGTAACGCAGGATTGACAATATTGAGCAAATGAAGAAGTGGCAAAATTTTTAAAAGAAGATCAAAATCTAAAAGATAAAGAACAACAATTAATAAAAGTTGATGCAAAAAGATGAAAAACTATGGAAGAATGAGTAAAATTTCATAATTTACCTTTATGGCAACAAATAAAAGACGTTTTATTTGTGAATGAAAAAAATAAATTTATTTTGGCAATTATCAGATGAGATTTGGATGTAAATGAAACAAAATTAGCTAAATTAACAAATTCTGCTAATTTAAGAATGGCTACAGACGAAGAAGTAAGATCTCTATGAACTGAGCCAGGTTTTATTTCACCAGTTGACATTAATTCTGAAGTTTTTATAGTTGCAGACGATTCTCTTAGGACTATAAAAAATGCTTATGGTTGAGCAAATGAATTGAATAAAGATTATTTAAATATCAATATCGATAGAGATTATAAACCAAATTTAGAATGAGACATTGCGATAGCAAAAGGTGGTTATAAAAATTTAGATTGAAATATTTTACATGAGTCTAAATGAATTGAAGTATGACATATTTTTCAACTTGGTTATCATTATAGCAAAAAAATGAATTTATCTTTTATAGATAAAGACGGTACAAATAAATTTATTTATATGGGTTGTTATTGAATTTGAATAGATAGAACTATGGCTACTATAGTAGAAAAATTTGCAGATGAAAAATGAATTGTTTGGCCAGAAAATATTGCTCCTTACAAAATTCATCTTATTGGCTTAGGTAAAGCAGGTGAAGAATCAATGTTAAAAGCAAATGAAATTTATAATGAATTAACAAAAAATAATATAGAAGTTTTATTTGACGATAGAGATTGAATTAATCCATGAGAAAAATTTGCAGATTCGGATCTTATAGGATGTCCTCATCGTATTGTTGTAAGTCAAAAAACTCTAGCTCAAAATTGAGTAGAATTAAAAAAGAGAAGCGAGAATGAATTTAAAATAATAGATTCAGATAAAATAGTGGATTTTTGTAAAAATTTGTAAAAAAGATTAAACGCAAAGGAATATAGATTTAAGTGTTCTTTATGATTAAAAAAGTTTTTTAAAAACGATTGTATTTTGATAATTCTTCACTATCTCAGTCAAGAAAAGGCATAATTCTCTCTCTAAAATATTTTTCAAATAAATTAAGTGCTTCCAGTCATCTATTTTTAAATTCTAGTAAATTTTTTCTAATTTCTGGACTTTTTTCAGCATATTCTTCCTCAATTCTAAAGCTTTCTTTAAGTTTTTTTAGTTTTTCCAAAGAAAATAAACCCTGTATATTTCTATTGTTTATTATATCTTTTTCATATTTAAAAAATACTATATCTTCTAATGATTTAATTTTATGATTACATAAAACTAATCAATTTCTAGCAACACAAACAGCATCAAAACTTGTTCATTCTTGACCAAAAAGATATCTCACTTCTCATAAACTATTTTGTAAATTATTTTCTTTTAATAATGTAATGATAGTTTGTATATCTTTGTCCGAAAAATCTGGAAATTTAGATGCCCTAGTAGGGAAAAGAAATAATTCATTATTTAAATCAAAATTTCCATTTTTATCTCTTAACAAGATGCCAAATTCGTTAAATATTGCTCATTCCATAGCTTGAGCAGTTGTTAAAATAGAATTTATTAATAAATCACTTCACTTATTTTTTTCCAGATTAGATACTTTTTCTATTAATTTTTGTTTTTTTGCTTCATCTAAAACAAAATTTTCTTCCAGAATATTAGATACACTATTTCATACATTAGTAATAATTTCTTTTTTGTTTCAATCTATTTCAGAGTTAGTAGACATTTCCATTGTTTTATCATTTTTTTCCATCATATAGTTACAGTTATTAACAATTAATAAAACACATTAAACAAATAAATAATATTTTGTCAAAATATAAATTATTGCTAATTTATTTATATATTTTTTAATATAATAATATTAATTATATAATAA
>CAZFLS010000025.1:0-10429 GCA_964518815.1 uncultured Candidatus Peribacteria bacterium | reverse complement strand
CCTTTTTATAATAAATTTAGTTCAAAAATATTATTTTGTTCAGTAATAAAAAAATTAATTAAAAAGGTACTGGATGAATGTCCAATGATTTAATGTCTAAATGTTCTATTATTGTAGGTAATTTAATTATTAGAAATTTTAAATTTTTATTAGAAATTAATAATTAGAAATTAAAAATTTAAAAATAAGATTTATTTGTAAATTATATTATATATTTAATCCTAATTTAATTTAAATTCTAAAACTAGTGCTGGGTGAACTTATCTCCTCATCCATCAAGTGGGAAAAAGATTTCTAATTTTTCACGTTTCTTTATTTAAAGTTCCAAGTCAAATATTTAATCCTTCAAACTGAATTTGGATTAAATTCTCTTTTATATTTTCTCAAATTTCTTGTCATCTAAGATAATTATCAAGTTCTTGGGAATCTTTGATTTTATATTTAAACACTTTTTCTAATTCAAAATCTCTTCATACGTAATAATTCGGTACAAATCTATTTCATTCTATTTTTCAAATTTTTTTTCAAAGCTTAAAAAAATAAATTCTATTTTTTATTTTTTCATAAACATCCTGTTTTTTTAAAGCCAACATTTCATTTTTATATTTAAAAATTAAATAATTTTCTAAATTAAGTCCATTTTTATTACAAAAAATATCTAAAATCTTTTCTTCATGTTTTTCTAATGATTTAATTTCAGTATTAAATAATTCTTTTTTTGGTGTAAAATGATAGGAAATCGATTTTAATTTTTGTATTTTACAAACAAAAAATCATCAAGTTTCATCTATATGTGGCCAAAATCTTTTTTGAAAAATTATTTTGAAACTTCAAGGGTGTTTTTTTAAAATTTCATCAATTATTTGTTCATTTTCGATTTTATTCATTGTACAAGTACTATAAAGCATTTCTCATCATATTTTTAGTGCATTGAGTCCAGACTCAAATAATTTTTTTTGAAGCTCACTAATTTTTTTTACATTTTTTATATTCCAATATTTTAGACTTTCAGCTGATTTAAAGCCAATTCATTCTCCACTACAAGGTGCATCAAGTAAAACTTTATCAAAAGTTTCAGTTAATCTTCAAATAAACTGTCAGTTATAGCAAGTAATTCAAATATTATCCGATCACATTCTTTCTATATTTGAGATTAATTGAGGAGTTCTATTTTTATCAAACTCATTTGCTACTATAAAACTATTTGGATAATATTCTGATAATTGTGTAGTCTTTCAGCCAGGACTAGATGCCATATCCAAAATCAAATGTTCTTTTTTATCAATTTTTCAATTAGATAAAAAATAAACCGAAGAACTTGCTCAAAGTTCTTGAATATAAAATAATCAAATCAGGTGTTCTATACTGAATCAAAGTCTTTTTTCTAATTCATCAAAATTTTCAGCTCTTTCAGTATAAAAAACATTATTAATAAATGTATTAGAAAGTTTATAATTTAATTTTTCAAGTCTTTTTTTTAAATTTATAACACTCGTTTTATTTGTATTTATTCGAATAGTTTTTACAAGATGTTTTGTAAGACTTGATAAAAATTTATCAAGTTCAATTTGATCTTTAAAAAAATTTGTTTTAAAATAAAGCTTAAATTTTTCGTTCATAGGAAATTAGTTCATAAAGTATTAGTTTTTTTATTTTTAAATTATCTGTTATTATCAATCCAGGAATTAAAAAAATAATTTTTGAATTTTTATTTATTTTTACTATACTTGTTATAATATTTTTTTCAATAATATTTTATGACAATTATACTTACAATATTAGGCTTGTGTTTGTTTGAAGTGGTTAGTAGTATTGATAATGCTGTAATTAATGCTGATGTTTTAAGTACAATGCAAGCAAAAGCAAGAAGATGGTTTTTAATTTATGGTATAATTATTGCCGTTTTTTTAATTAGATGATTATTACCTTGGATAATAGTTTATACTACTTCTCCAGGTCTTTGATTTATATGATCTTTTACTGCAACATTTAGTAATGATCCCCATATTAAAGAAATAATTGAATCTTCATCACCAGTATTGCTTTTGTGATGATGAATTTTTTTAATTTTTTTATTTTTCCATTGGCTTTTTTTGGAAGAAAAAAATTATAGTTTTAAATTTGAAAAGTTTTTTAATGAAAAATGAATGTGGTTTTATACAATTATTTCAATTATTCTTTCTATAGTAGTTTGGTATGCTTTGAACGATCCAAATAAAATGGTTGCATTTTGAGCTGTAATATGATCTACAGTTTATTTTATTACCCATGGGTTTAAACAAAATGCAGAACAAAGTGAAAAACAATTAAATAAAAAATGATTGTCAGATATGAGTAAAATTTTATATTTAGAAGTAATAGATGCAACTTTTTCAATAGATTGAGTTTTATGAGCGTTTGCTTTTACTTTATCAGTACCTTTGATTTTAATATGAAATTGATTATGAGCTATTGTTATAAGACAATTAACAGTATGAAATATTGAAAGAATTAAACAATATAAATACCTTAAAAATTGAGCAATGTATTCTATATTATTTTTAGGTATTATAATGATTTTAAATGCTTTTAAGATTAATATTCCCGAATTTTTATCTCCCATAATTACATTTTTAGTTATATGATATTTTTTTTATAAATCTATAAAAGAGTTAAAAGTTATACATTAGTATAAAGTTACAGACAAGGCATTGCCTTGTCTGTACAAAGTAAAGTTAAAAGTTAAAGTTCAAAAGTCAAAAATTAAAAGATATTATACAACTTTAGTTTTTTAATAATTTAGAGTAAGGAAAGTAAAGACTATAAAATAATTGATTTTTAAAACAAATATATTATACTTTTTAAGCTTTATTTTTTAACTTTGTAAATTATGAATAATAACACTTTTGAAGCTATTTTAAGAATTCTTCTTTCTTTTATGGTTATAGATAATAATATTGATAAAAATGAGAAAGAAGTTATTATTACTTTTTTAAAAAGTAAATTCTGAGATAATATTAATTCAGATATTGTAAATTTAGCTAAATATAAGGGTAAGTTGACATTTGAAAATTTTTGAATAGATGCCAAAATTGTTTACAATGACGCTAGTTTTTTTGAAGGAGATAGGTTTGATGTATTAAAATTAATTTCTAATTTAATTAAATCAGATAATTTAATTCATGATAAAGAAATAATGCTTTTTGAAATGCTATTAGAAAATTGGAATATACCAAAAACAAAAATGACAGAATTATGAATACAAAAATCTTTATGGAGTAAATTTTTTGGAAAATAATTTATAGCTAGAATGAATATTAGATTTGATACAGTTTCTTTGTTATTAAAATGAAAATAGTAGAGTTAATTAAAATTTTGTTTGGGTATGTAACTTTTATTTTTTCATTCATAATAATTTTAATAAATCAAGCAGTTTTTCGTATTTAGTAGTTCAATCCCAAGTAAATGAGATTTTTCAAATTTTAAATTCATTTTTTCAAAGTCTTGTAATTAGTGTTCATTTATTTAAAGAACATAATTTTGTAATGTTATATATTGTCATTCAGTAACATAAATATATACAATTTCAATCATATAAAAATCAACTTCCGACATGAGCTAGTTTTTCAGGATTTTGAATATCTTTTATTAAATTATGAGCATGAAAAACTTGTCCTTTTGTATCTACAATTACACTATATTTATTAGATACCATTCGTATTTTTCAACTAATATCTGCTCATTTAACTAAATTGAAGGTGTGGTATAAATATTTATCATCAGATCAATATAAGGTACATTTTTCTGGAATAAATGTTTTTATATCTGGCTTAATAGAATTATCAAAATAATCTCAAACTTTATGATAAGTCCAGTATACATTCTCGCTATCTTTTGAAAAACGTTTATCAATAGGTTTAAAATTTAAAACGTCTTTTGTAATAAAATTCGCTGAGGGAATAATATTAATATATCATTCATACTCTTTATTTATAGAATTTCAGTAAGAATACCAAATAGCTCAGTTTTTAAGAAAATATGTATTTTCTTCTCAAAAAAATTTTTCTCAATCTTTTTTTGCTCAAATATTCTTTCTTCTATTTTCTATTAAAGTTTTGTCATTATCAAGAATGTTTTGCACTTTTTTAGAGACTATATTATCAGAAAATTTTGGATTAAGTGAAAGTAATTGTGCAATGTTATCAATTATATAAGTAATTTTTTCGTTTATTAAGTGCATTATTTTTTTAGTTTTCATTTTTACAGTAAAAATTTCTCACTTAATTTCTATCTGCATTCAGTCATTTATTCACATTAAATTAGCTGAGTTGAATCTTTTTTGTATATGACGCATAATATTTTATGAAATTAAAATAAAATTATTTTGTATCTAGAACTTCCATTAATTTAAATCTAAGAAAATTATTTATATGTAATAAATGATTGTTAATTGTTACTATGTCTTCACGCGAAAGCAAAACATTATTAGAAAAAGATATTCTTTTTAAAATTTCCTCTCATTCAGTAGCTATTTCTAGATCTCATAGACCAAAATCCTTTAATTCTTGTATAATTTTTTTTAGATTAATATAAGGAGTATTTAATACTTCTATTATTTTTGGTTTAAATATTTGTGAAATTTTTGCTTCAAAATCTCAAGATTTTTTATTATTTAATACATCTGTAGGGAAATCTATATCTTTTAACCTTTCATCAATACCAACATTCAATTTATCAGGACCAATACCTATGGATTTTAAGTTATCATTAATTTTGTTCATATTATAAAAATAGAAAGTAAATTATGTTGACATTCTATTTAAAATATTTTTTAGTCAAATTTTTTTAATTTTTTGCTTTTATAAAAATTAAGAATATATTTAACGAATTAATTTTTTAAAGCATTTTTAATGTTAAATTCTGAACAAAAAAAAGCTGTAGAATATATTGATGGACCACTTCTTATATTGGCTTGAGCATGAGCAGGGAAGACACATACTCTTACAGAAAGAGTATCTTTTATGATTAAAGAAAAAGGTATTGATCCAACAAATATTGTTTGTGTAACTTTTACGAATAAAGCTGCATCTGAAATGAGAGAAAGAATTTCAAAAACTTTATGAATTAATTTTGAAAATAATTCTTTATATAGAAATAGATGATTACCATTTATAGCCACTTTTCATTCTATGTGAGTTTTTTTGTTGAGGCAATTTATAAATAAAATTTGATATGATAAAAATTTTGTAATTTATGATGAAGATGATAAAAATAGAATAATTAAAGATTTGTTGGAAGAAAAAAATATAGACATAAAAGAATTTAATTTTCGTAAAATAGCTTGAGCGATAAGTTCTGCAAAAAATTCTTTAAAATCCCCGGAATCCTATTCATATAGTGCAATAAATAATTTTCAATCTGTGGTAAGTGATATTTATATTGATTATGAAAAACAATTAAAATCTTTCAATGCTTTAGATTTTGATGATATTCTTTTAAAAACTCTAGAAATAATTAAAAATAAGGATGTTCTTGAAATTCTTCAAGAAAGGTATAAATATTTTTTAGTTGATGAATATCAAGATACGAATGAAATTCAATATAATATTATGAAAATTCTTGCTTCAAAAACAAAAAACATTTGTGTAGTTTGAGATGATTGGCAAGGCATTTATAGTTGGCGTGGAGCCAATATTGCAAATATTTTTAATTTTGAAAAAGATTATAAAGATTGTAAAATCATAAAGCTAGAACAAAATTATAGATCAACACAAAATATTATTTCTTGAGCTAATTTTGTAATCAAAAATAATATTTGAATAATGGATAAAACTCTTTGGACAGACAATAAAATCTGAGAAAAAATTAAATTAGTTGAAACTCAAAACGAAATAAATGAGGCAGAAAAAATTGCCGATTTGATTTTAGAAATTATAGATTCTCAATCAGGTTTGGAATGACAAAAAGGAAGTACAGCGATTTTGTATCGTACAAACGGTCAATCTAGAGTACTTGAAGAAGCTTTGATCAAAAAATGAGTTCCATACATTGTTTATGGATGAGTAAAATTTTATGAAAGAAAAGAAATTAAAGATATAATGGCATATTTAAGACTTCTATCTAATCCTAATGATTTAGTAAGTTTAAAAAGAATTATAAATGTACCTTCTCGTAAAATATGAGCAAAAAGCGTTGAAGTTTTATTTAATTTTGCAAGAAACAACAATTTATCTCCTTTTGATGTTATGAGTAATATTGATTCGATTCCATGATTTACTCCACAAGCTAGAAAATGAATCGAATTTTTTTATGAACAATTCAAAGAATTTAATAAACTTTCTACTCAAGAGTGCACAAAAAATCTTATGAAATTTGTAATTTCAAAAATTTGATATCAAGACTATTTAAAAGAAGAATATAGTGAAGAAGAATACGAAACTAAACTTGATAATGTAATAGAATTTCAAAATATGGCTTCACGTTATGATTGATTAGATCCATCTGAATCTCTTAATCTATTTTTGGAAGATATAGCACTAATTACTGATTCTGATAATATTGATGAGAAATCTACTTCTCGAGTTTCACTCATGACAATTCATTTATCAAAGTGACTTGAGTTTGATAATGTTTTTATTTCTTGAGTTGAAGAATGAATTTTTCCGCATTCAAGGACATTTTTTGCCGAAAAAGAATTAGAAGAAGAACGTAGACTTATGTATGTTGCAATGACGCGAGCAAAAAATAATCTCTATATTACAAGAGCAAGAGAGAGATATATGTTTTGAAATTATAGTGCAAATCCATGTTCAAGATTTATAAAAGAAATTCCAGAAAATTTAGTTGAAAGAGTGGAAAATGTGGACTTCTATTCAAAATCTATTTATAATCAATTCAATGTATATTTATCCAATAAAATTGATTTTGATAAAGAAATTTCTTTAAAACCAAAAGTAAGAAAATTGGTTCAAAATGATGTTTCTGCATTTTCACTTTGAGATAAAATTAATCATGTAAAATTCTGAGAATGAACAATTGTTAGTCTTTCTTGAAAAATTGCAGATATAGCTTTTGGATGATGATATTGAATTAAAAAGATGAATATTGAATTGGCACCGATTGAGAAGATGTAAAAATTTCTAATATTTAATTTATAATTACTAATGAAATAATTAATGATTCAATGTTAAATACATTGTTATTGTACTAATTCATTTTAACATTTAAAATTAAAACATTTGAAATTTTATTAGAAATTGAAAATTAGAAATTAGTAATTTTTTATTTAAATTCAATATTTTAATTCGACTTGATAATTTCCAATTTTTAGTTATCTTTCTTCTAAATTATTAGTTTTTCAATTATACTTTATGTCTATTAATCCTCTACAATTTATAATAATTATTGCATGACTTATATTTTTTCTATTTGCTGTAGATGCTTTTGCTAGGAAAAAATTTAATATATTACATTTTATAGTATTTTTTGGTGGCACTTTAAGTATTTTAATATTTGTTTTCAATGTTGAATTATTAAATAAATTTTGAAGTTTTTTTTGACTTAACAGATGAGCAGATTTACTCGTTTATGCTTCTATAATTTTACTTGCATATTTTTATTTTGAGATTTTAAATAGAGTAACAAAACAATCTCACAAACTTTCAAAAATAATGTCTGAACAGGCAATCCAAGAAGTTATTTCAAATTGAATTCTTGATAATTTAGTCAAAATTAAATGAGATAAAAGTAAATATATTTTTTTGATGAGAGCATATAATGAATGAAAGATGATAGGTGAAGTAATTGATAATATAACTCAAAATTGATTTTCAAAAATTTTAATTGTTAATGATTGATCAACAGATAATACTTTAAACGTTGTATCTCAAAAAAAATTCAAATACAAAAAAAGCAATATAATTATTTTATCACATTTAATAAATAGATGATGATGAGCTGCAAATAAAACTTGATTTGAATTTTTAAGAAAATACTGAGATTTATTAGATGTAGAATGGGTTATTACTTTTGATTCAGATGGCCAAATGGAAGTAAAAGATACAGAAATATTTATTAAAACAATTACTAAATGAAAATATGATATTATATTAGGTTCTAGATTTATTACTTGATGAAAAGCAGAAAATATCCCTTTTGGAAGAAAATTAATTTTATTTTGATCAAAAATTATAACTTTCTTTTTCAATTGACTATGGCTTAGTGATCCACATAATTGATTTAGATTTATAAAATTAGAATTATTTAAAGATTTGAAAATATATTCTGATCATATGGCATATGCTTCGGAATTACTCGATGAAATTAAGAGATTATGAGTTAAATATACTGAAATTCCTGTAAATATTTCTTATACCGATTATAGTCTCAAAAAATGACAAAAGAATTCCAATGCTTTAAAAATATTTCTAGAACTGATTTATAAAAGGTTCTTTTTTAGATAGTTTTTGATATATATTCTCAATCAAATTAATTGATTATTAGGTAGTTAATTAGTAAAAGAAATTAATTCTTACTTGTTAGATATATTTTTTATAAACTTTTCCAAATAAATTCAAACATATTTTTCATCATTGTAACAACTTGATCTTCTTCAATATGAATTCAAATAATAGGATAATTATCAGTGATTATTATTAAATTATTACCAAAAATTATCATTGTTTCTGTCTCTCAGAAATCTGGTGGAAGAATTTTTGTTTGTCTTTTAAAATCAGTATCTTTAAGTTTAGATTCTTTACCAAAATCAAGCTCACTAGTTATTAATCTAAGTTTAATATTATTTGTAACTCTTTTTTTGACAAATTCTCATTCTTCATAAAGAAAAATTGTTTCAAGTTTAGTAGCATCTTTTTCATTCTTTTTTTTACATTTTGAATTTGTTATCATTAATAGCTCAGAAGACTTTGTCTCTAAAGATTTGTCTAATAATTTATAATATGCATCTTCTCATTCAAAATAGCTAACTTTTGGATTTTTTTTGTACGGATTTTTGATATTATCCAAATAAGGAATAAGCTTTTCTGCAAGTTCTTTTTTCTTTTCTATTTCTTTTGATTCTTTTTTTAGATTAATTAGAAGTTTCTCTGGATCTTCCGGAAAATAAGTTAAAATATTAGCTTTATCAATTTTTAAAACTAGGTTTTTTTCGATTAATCACTCAAGTACTTGATAAACAGTTCATCTAGGAAGTTTAGTTTCTTTTATAATTGCTCAAGCAACAGCATTTCAAAATTGCAAAAGTGTCAAATAAATTTGTGCTTCATTCTTGTCTAGTCAAAGCTGTTCTAAGTATTTTGCATATTTTGATTCCATAAGGTATTATTTAGTTAATAATTATTTTTTCAACTCTAATATATTAATAACCTCTCTTGGCACTGCCTCACCTAAAATTTTTAACATTAGTTCATTATAGGCTTTTTTATTAACATTTAAGATTCAAGATTTATTTAATTTATAGGCAACTAAATTAAATAAATCAAAATCATTAAATTCTCATTTAGTAAAATCAATATAAAACTTTGAGTATTTTTTAATTTTTTCGGAATTAAGTTTTCATTTAGCAAATTCAATATAAAACTTTAAATATTCTTCAATATCTTTGGGGCTAAGTTCTCATTTAGTAAATTTAATATACATATCTAAATCTGCTTTAATTTCTTCAATAGAATATCACTGTTTTCTTTGAGATAAAAAGGATTTTCCATCTGCATTATTTAAATGTAATTCCAGTTGATTACTGTATTGTAATTGACCATTTTTAACTTCCTCAGAAAACAAAAAACTATCTATTTCTTTAAGAATATTTTGTCTTTCCTCATCTCTCATATATATATTTTATATTAGTAGTAAAAGTTAATTTAATTTTTTTCTAATATTTTGGAGTTCTGCAATATTTTCTTTATTTATTTTAAACAGTGTTGTATTTTGAAAATTGAAAATTTGCTTACTTAAATCTCTAACATAAATTAAAGTATTATCTTTTATTTATTTCATATAATTCAGTTTACAGTATTTTTTACCGTTTTTACTACTGAGAATTTTTTTTCTATTTCTTCTTGTTTTAATCCTTCTCTCATTGTTTCAACTGGATTATGTTCTCAAAAGTATAATACTCTGTCATAGTTTTCCTCTATAAATATAAGTCTAGCTCTTATCTTTTTCTTTTCACTTCTATCCAGGTTAAAAGAATTAACATAAAATATAATTTCATGTTTTAAATAATCTTTAAATTCATCTATTTTTTTAAACCGAGCTTGGTTCTCAAAATAATAAGTAATTTCGTTACTAGCTTCTATAAACAACTTGTCTAAATCAACAAATTTTAATAAATGATTATTTAATTCATCTTTTAGTCTTTGAGTTTCTTCATCAAACTCTAACTGGTCATTTGTCATATATTTTTTATTAAAATTAAAATAAACTATTATAT
>CAZFLS010000024.1:8345-10677 GCA_964518815.1 uncultured Candidatus Peribacteria bacterium | reverse complement strand
ACTATTTATTCTGAAATTCTTGCATCAAAACTTTTTTTAAAAATGTTTCATCGTGAAAAATATATTCTTCAATTTGTTCACTTTTTTCTATAAGTAAATTTTGTAATCAAGCTTGTAATTCTTTATTTCCTTCAAATTCTTTTTCTAATCAAAAAAATAATATTATTGCTTTTATATCAGAAAAGCATCATTTTTTTAAACTATAATCTATTCTTTCATTAACCATTTCAAGAAAATCTTTATCAGAAATATTAAATAATTCTTTTAGTAATTTTGATTTTTCTAAAGGAAAATTTCTTATTTGATTTTGATTATTCACAACTATAGGCCTTGTTAATAACTTTATAATTTCATTTTTTGCTAAAATTTGTAAATCCAATTCTTTAAGTCAAATAATTTTTCATAATTCAATAACTTCATTTATTCAATATTGAAATTGAAAATAGAAATTATTAATACAATCTGTTATTGATTTATTTATAAGTTCTTTCATCTCATTATTTTTATCTAAATCTTTAATTTCAAATTCATTTACAATTACAATAAAAAGAGGAATATCTATATTGATAATTTGAGATAATGCTTCGCATATTTTCTTTTCATCTTTAGAATTATAAATATCTTCAAAATCGATAATTTTTTGATAATATAAAATTTCTTTAATTTTTTTTGATTCCACACGATTACAGTCATGACCTGTAGACACAGCTATTAAAATATTATTATTATAAGATTTATCAACAATTTCTAATATTCATTTTTGTGTTGATAATTTTGTTCTCGCTATAAATGATTTATCAATTATTAATTCACTCAAATTTATTAATACTGGTGACTGAATTCAAATAGATTCATTATCATGATCTATATTTTTTGTTATTAAAGTTTCCATATATTAAATGTTATAAATAAAATGTAGTTCTTTTATATCTTTTGTTAAAAAGAAAAAAACTGAAAAAATAAAGAAAAAATATTTAAAATCTATTTTAGTTCTTTATATAAGCCTATTAATAAGGGTATTTTTAGGATGATTTTTTAATTGTTCTATTATTTCAGTTGGAAATCAATTCTGTCTCATTAAAGAAGCTAAACTATTAAAACCTGATCATTTTGGTTTTTTAAATAAATATAATGTATCTTTTTCTAGAATTTTTTGTGCAACTCAATATTTTTTGAATTTAATTGCAAGATTAAGAGGTGTTGCATTATCTTCTCAAAGTTGATTAACATTAATATTCTCTTGATCAAGTAAAGTAAGTGTATATTTATCATAATTTTGTTTTCCAGAAGATATTAATGCCATAAGTAAATTATATCTAGTTGAATCTACAAAATTTAAATTTCTTGTTTGTGTTATATTTTGTACAATATTTTTTATTTTTTCATCTCAATTTTTTAAAAGATATACAAAAGCTGTTTTAATTTCTCAACTTGTTATTTGAGATAAGTTTCTGTCTAATTCTCTAATCTGAGTAATATATTCAGGAGTATTTGTTTCCAAACTTTCTTTAAAATCTTTGTTCTTTTTAATTTCAAGTGGAAAATAATGAAGTATTTCTTTATCTATAATTACCAAATCTCTCAAATATATTAAATTACTCTTGATATTTGAAGAATGTAAAATAGCTCATGCTGTTATTTTTATCAAATGAATAGCTACTTCTTTATAGCTCATAAATATTACATACTTAATTCCATCAGTTAGCCTAATAATAGCATCTTTATTCATATTAATAACTTGATTTAATACACTCCTTTCGTACAATCTTAGAAGTTCTTTAATAAATCTAACATCTTGTAATATTTGAGGGAATTTAGATATCGCATTTAATAAGTCTCTTGAGGCCAAAGCTAATATTATATTAAGATATTGTTTTAAATTTTCATTCAATGAATCAAATTTTGTTGGATCTTTTCTGATAACATAAACCATAAAATTAGGATCATTTTTTATTTCATCTCAAAAATAATCAAAAACTTGTATATTTGAATTTATTGCAGCTAAAATTACTTCTTTTGAAAGTTTAAAATATTCTCTTGTTATAAATCTATAAGCAAGTCAATTTTGCTTAACTGCAGTAATTACTACATCAGGATCATTTTTTAATTTATCAGATGCAAATTGTAATGCAAGTCAATTTTGACTTATCGCAAGCATTACTAAAAATTTATCATCTTGAAATTTTTTATATTTTTCTTCTCATAAAGCCATTCAATTATGTGATAAAGTATATTCACATGTTCATTTTTGCTCTTTATAATGAGTAAAATATTCACTACAAGCCTTTTTTTCGGGAGACAGAAATTCATAAGCCAAGTAGTTATTTGTTAA
>CAZFLS010000024.1:0-8245 GCA_964518815.1 uncultured Candidatus Peribacteria bacterium | reverse complement strand
TATCGTCATCATTTTTTAATTCATCAGATGCATTTTGTATTGCTAGACCATTTTGCCTTACTGCAGCTAGAACCACACTTTTTTCATTCATTCTTCTAAGCTCATTATTTTGATTAATTTTCCCAATATAATAATTACGAAATTCCATACAAGCCTTTTTTTCGGGAGACAGAAATTCATAAGCCAAGTAGTTATTTGTTAATGCTGTTCGTATAATATCGTCATCATTTTTTAATTCATCAGATGCATTTTGTATTGCTAGACCATTTTGTTTTACTGATGCAAGAACTATTACCTTATCATTTTTATATTGTCTATATGAACTTTTTCAAAGAAGTAAACCATTTTGTCATAAATTATTAAGTATAAAGTTTTTTGTAAGTATATTGTTAAAGTTTTTTGTAATTGTTTTTATTTCTTCAGGATTAGATATAAACTCAACTTTTTCTGTATCTAGAAAGTAATTTGCTTCTTGAATTGCAATAGTATCATCATATAATTTTATATCTCTACAATTATTTGAAAATGTTAAATTTCATCAAATTAAAACTCTTACATCTCAATCAAAAAATATTCAGTTTCAAGTTTTCTTACTTTTTTCCACATATATCATAATAATAATATCTTCATTTTGATTTTTACTTTTTATTAAATACATTCATGGTCAATTTTCTTTATTATTATTCTCTTCTATTAATTTCGGAGTAATATTTGTATGAACTTCATTATCTTGATTATAATTCTCTGTAATAAATGTTCATAATAAATCTCAAGTATTGTCATTTGATTCATTCTGTTGAGATATAGGATTGTTTGTTTGAATATTTTTTTGCAATATCACTCTTACAGAATTTACTATTCATGTTTGAATATCTTTTAATTGAAGTGTTACTATGTTATTTTTATCAGGAGAATCTATTTCAAATGTATAATCTATATTTCATTCCTCATTACTTACAACTTTTCAGATAACCGAATTTTCTACACTCAATTCAAGAGGATAATCCGGAATTAGTTTATTGTTTTCACCAATAGGATTAGCTTTTAATTTTACTCTTTTTTTATTTGATCATGAATTAACATATGTTATATCATTATTTATCTGTATATTTTTTAAATTACTCATATAAAATTTATTAAATATTAAATGTGCCAGCTTTTTACTTATTATCAAAAAGAAAAAAACTGAAAAAGTAAAGAAAAATTAAAAAACCCTCACTAACTCAGTGAGGGTTTTTCTTTTTTTCTGGATTCAAACAATCTCCTTTCTAAGATATTTGAAGCTCAGATTTTTATGGGTTTTTTGTTTTTATGAACATGACATACAACCATCGGACTTCTGGGGAAGAATACACATTGAAGTCAGAGATTCTTCGATAACATTTTTGATACCAGAAATGGAAAAGATAATCCAGTTTGTGCCAACAGGAGGAAGAGAATGATTCATCCCAATAAGAAGGGTATCAATGACCTTTCTGGCTGCCGCAGCACCAAGAAAGGATTGATCAATACCAAGTCCAGGAGCAGATTTCACATCTCTCGAAGAAGAACAGTCCTTCTTATCAAGCGTAGTTTCATATTTCTTAAGATACTCTGTTCTGCGATGCGAATTTGAAATACATGAGTAACAAGCCTGACCCGGAATGTAAGTGAAAATCTCACCACCCGAGCCTTTTTCAAACATCCCAACAAAAATAGCTGGTTTCTTAAGCTCGACACAGATATCATTGATGAAATATCTGGAAGAGTCTGTGTCTGTTGCACAAACAACAACATCTGAATTGGCAACAATCTCACGAAATTTCTTCTGATTATCAAAGATGTTAAAAGAATGAGGCTTAAAATAATTTCTTGCTTCATCCTTTTCTATGCCTATGAAATTACCAAGAAATTCACTTACCGCTTCTGCTTTGTTTTTGCCGACAAAGTTATTTCCGCAAATATGACGAACCAAATTGCCTTCTTCAAGAATATCAAAGTCAATAAGATTCATGTTAAACACTCCAGTCCGAAGAAGATGAAAAACAATTTCTCCTCCTCCACCAAGTCCTACAATTGTCACTGTTTTTCTGCCAAGAGGGGACTTAATGAGAGGAGTGAGTCTTGGGTTATCCGTAAGAAATTCTAATCCTTGCATTTTTGACTGTTCCATTTTTTTCTCCTAGTTATTTTTGTTGTTAAATTTCAATTAAACTTTTATAACTAATATTTTATCTTAAATTAGTTATCTCCTTTAATAAGTTCTACTTAAAAAACAAACCTATCCTCCTTTCTTTTTTTATTTTTATTATTTTGTTTATGTTAATGAACATTTTTATTTCTTTCCCCAGGGTGGATTCAAAATACTTTTGGATCCACACCTAGAAAAATAAACTAATCAACAACTCTAATATTTACTGGAATTAAATCTCTACTTGGATTATATTGACTAACTCATTCTTGTTTTAAAACTTTCCAATATGACATTACATAGTCTTGACTTCATCCATAATCTCTTCCCTTAATTTCTACAGCATTAGGATATAAATGTCAGTATTTTCTTAAATATGCTTCTTTTTTTACAACTATTCAAAATGTAATTACTGGCAAAGGTAAATATTTATTAAAATTTCCAATTTGACCTGAAGAACATAAATCTCAAGAACTTGGTTCAATATAAGAGTCTGGATGTTTATGCCAATTAAAATTAAAGCATTTTCAAGATATTCTTTCTAACCATCAACCTCTACTTTTTTCTTCTTCAGTTTTATAATTTGACAAAGATATTAAATGACTTAATTCATAATCATCAAAAGTATTATTTAAATATTTTAATCTATTTCTCTGTGTAAAATGATTGTCCCAATTTCAATCTATAGGTGGAATTAATTCGCATTTTGTTCAAGTAACTCTTAATTCTGTATGAAGTTTTGGATTTTGCAGATTATGCATTTTTAGCACTCAATTATTTAAGTCATATATACTTTGAAACCAGTTCCCACAAATCTCAGTATCATTATTTACTACATAAGGCTCTCTAAGCTGTTTATAAATACTTGCGAAATCATTTCTAGATATTTCTACAGTATGAAAATTGTCTCTATATTCTTTATTTTTTATTTCATCTCTTTTTAGTAAAGCTTTCTTGAATAAATAAGGCATTACTTCTTCAATACATGATTCAAATTTGTTTTCGTTTGAAGCACTCACTTGATTAATTTTAATTTCTTCTTGAAATTTACATTCTCAATGATCAAACCAAAACATCTTCAATTTTATATTATCCGGAGTTCAATCTACAGTAATAGCAAATTCTCATCAAAAAGTTTTTTTGGTTGCTAAAATACTATAACTATTATTACTTTCTCTATAAGTACTACTGTCAAAATTGAATCAAAGTTTATTATTGATAATTAAAAATAGTTTTAATCTTTTATTTATAAAATCTTTTTGTTTTTCTGTTTCATTAAATTCATCTTCGACTCTGTTTTGGATATTTTGAATTCTTGATAAATAATGTTTATTTATTCTATTTCTAGGCCTATTAGAAGAAATATTAATAGGACTTCTCGGAGAAACTATAGGAAGATTAGTTTGAACTTCAAGTAATCTTCCATTTACTCATGAATTATTTTGTGAAATGTCCTCTCTAATATTTTCATGACTATTCTCTATAGGTCAAGTACTAATTGGACATTCAATATTTTTATTTTTTCTTAATTCATATGTATCTTTTCAGAATAATAATTTTCAAAATGTATCAACAATTCAATTTCATGCCTTATTTAAATTATTTTTAATTTTACTTAACGAATTTCTATTACCTTGAATTGTTCTTTTATAATCATCTTTCAAATAATCTTTAATTCAATTTAAAGTTTCTTTATTCTCCCGAATAGTTCTTTGATAATCATTTTTTATATAATTTTTAAATCAAGATGTTTGAGAATTTTTTGCAATTTTTTTTCATAAAAATACCGTTCATAAACCACCAGCTACTCAAGTCCAAGTACTTCATATTCTTGTAAGAGTGCTAACTCAAGGATTTTCTGTAATATTATTAATAGGAGTATTGGCAGTAATACTTTGAACAATATTTTTTCAAGAAGAACCAATAGATTCTTTAATTAATAAAGGATTATTTTCATAAGATTTAACAATAATTTTTTCTATTTTATCTTGAGTTAATTTTTTGGCTACATTATCGAAATTTTGTCAATCTTTTAAATATCATAAACTTTTTGCTGCTTTAATAATTCCTGAATTAGGTTTTCTGATTTCATGAGCAACTGATGAATTAAATTGATTTAGTTTATCTGATTCGTTTAATCAAATTCAATTTCTTAGTCATTCTATTCTTCTTACACCTTGTTCAATAGTTACATATCATTGCTTTGGATGATCATGTTTTATGTCATTAAAAACTTCTTTTAATAAATTTCAATTTACTGACTTATTCATAGTAACATTATTAGATGATAAAATATTTCACACTTTGCTTTGTACTGAACTTATTACTTCTTTTGCTCAAGGGGTAGTTGCTACTTCTAAAATTCTTGATCATCCAAGAACTCAAACTCAAGCTCAAACAATGGTAGATATAATATTTTTTCTTACATTTTTCTTTTCAATTTTTTTCTGGATACTTTCAATTTTTTTCTGGATATCTTCTTTTGAATCATTTTCTATATCTTTTAAAGTTTTTTGAATTAAATCTCCCAAATCTTTTTTTTCTTTTGTATTTTTTGCTTTTGTTAAAAGTTTTTCAAAAGAATCTTTTGTTGTTTTTTCATTTACAATATCAAATACAGCGTCTGATGCAATAAATCATCAAATAGCACTAATAGCAGCTCTAGTTGCAATAAGAGTACCTGCAATTGCAAGAGTTCATGAAGCAGCTGCAATTGCTGTTCATCATATTAAAACAGCACCAGTAGCTAATCTAGCATATTTATATTCATTCCATTTGGTTTTAAAAGTATCAAAATGTTTTGAAAAGAAACCCTTTTTCTTCTCTTTTTGAATAACTTTATCAATGCTAGAATTAATTATTTCTAACTTTTCTTTCTTACTTAATGTTTGCCTTAAATTATTCATATAATTTTTATTAAAAAGTAATTACTTCTCTTATGTACAAAAAATATAAAAAATCTAAAAGAAAAAAACTGAAAAAGTAAAGAAAAAAATAAAAGAGCTCAATAAATAGTTCTTTTACTATGGACTATCATTATAATTAAAATATTTTATAAATATTCTTTAAATTTTTCAAATGCAATTCTTCTCATTGAAGTATCGTTTTTTTCTCTTGTGACATTTCTGCATAAGTTTTATGAAATATTGAAAGAATGTGATGTACAAATATCTGAGTAACAAACTATAATTGACAATTTTTATGAAGATTTCAAGAAGCTTTTGGTAAAATTATTCAGCTTATTTTTCAATTAAAAATATGAATTAAATTTTTTTATTTTTTAATATATTGTGGCAAAATAAATTTTCCAGTAGTTTTTTTATAATAGTATCAATACATCCAATAATATATTCAATTAATCATTTTGAACACATTTCAATGATTTTCATCTTGGCATAATGGAATATCAACAAAAATTCATCAATTTTCATTTAAATTATGACTACAATGGTAATTTCAAACTCAATTTGATAATATAAAATTGGCAATTTCTTTATTCATCAAAATAATATTATTTATATATCAATCATATATTCTAAAATTAAAATTTGTATTCTTGTCGTCATCTGATAATTCATTTTGATTTTGATCAAAATCTTTCAATTTAAGATTAAGATCAAGAAAATATCCAATTTTATCTTTATAAAATCAAATTGGACCATAAATTTTATTACTCTGACTAGAATAATAATTATGAAACAATAACATATTCTTCATATTGTACATAAATAATTAAATTAAAAATAATGTACATGAATTATGTTAATTTAAATAAAGAAAAATATTGAAAAAGTAAAGAAAAAGTAAAAGAAATTATTTTATTTTTTCAAAAATATATAAATCATCAGGATTTTGTGATATTTTTTGTTCTCAATTTTTGACTATATTGTAGGTAAAAATTCAATTAACTTCATCTATTAATCATATCTGTCTAAATAGTTCAATTCAAAAAAGATCTCTTGCATTTCAATGATAATTATTACAAACTATTAGTCATCAAATGCCAATTTTATATATAAAATAACGTGAACTAAGTACTGGATTTAGTAAAAGAATCATATCTATTCTCTCTGGCATAAAAGTTTTTGCATCTTCCCTAAATGCTTCATATCAATTTTCTTTTAATAAGATTACTGCATTTTTATTTAAATCTGAGTAAATAATTTCATAATTAGAAAAAGTCTTACTTAAGGATACGTCATTTAAGCAACAAGGATAATAAATTCTTTTAATAGAACTATGCTTTTGTTTTAATAAATCGAATTTTTTTACTAAATCACCTGATGATATTAAAGAAGAAACTAGAGAATTAAAAGAATCCTTATATTCTTCACTATTAAGGTATTTTTGATAATCTTCTTCATCCACAGACATTATTTCATCAACTACTTCTTGAGTAAAACCTTTAAAATCCTTTTTTATTCAACATTGTTCATATAATTTTTCTAGATTTAATTCTATTCCCATATTTAAAACAGATAAATTATAATTTATAATATTTTATATGTATTCTTTAAATTTTTCAAATGCAATTCTTCTCATTGAAGTATCATTTTTTTCCTCTTGTGACATTTCTGCATAAGTTTTATCACTTCATATTGGAATAAAGATTTTATCCCATCAAAATCAATTTTCTCATTTTGGTATTTCTGATATTTTTCATTTTATTTCTCATTTTGATATTATAAAATCTTTTCAATCATACATTGCTATATAACAAACTGCTATTGCTTCCCTATTAGAATATCATTCTAACATTTTTAATATTCATTCGTTTCATACTGAAACCAAAAACCATTTAATCAAAGCTCAAGGAAGTCAATTCCACACAACAAAACCAAGTCATGTATCTTCAACAATAACTGATTCTCATGTTTTAGCATATGCTTGCATTGCTTTATGTCTTATAAGTTCCTCAACATTTATTGTTTGAATTTCATCAAGTTCAATATCAATTTGTTCTATATTTATTCATAATATCATAGAAGCTTCTTTGAGCTTATTTTTATTAGATGTAGCAAATTTTAAAGTTTTCATAATTTATTTTTTATATTTTAAAAATAAACATTTTACAAATTATTAAAAAAACCGAAAAAGTAAAGAAAAAATATTAAATTGTTTTATTCTAACTATTAATCTGATAAATTTTTTCAAAAAAATCCCCCGCAAATTTTTTACGGGGGATTTAATTATTTTCTGGATTCAAGCAATCTTTTTATAAGATACTTGAAACTCAGATTTTTGTAGGGTTTTTGTTTTAGTTTACATTTTGTTTAATAGTCTCTCTGGATATCCTGAACAGTCTGAAGTCTCTTTTGAATATCAGGATCATTCGATTTGAGCCGATTCATTTCGGATGAATTTTCATCCATAATCTGACCACCAGGAGTAATACAAATACCCGAATTTCCATCCTTGTAAGGAGCCACTGCTGACTCGATTCCGGCCTTATCAGAACCATTACGATTTTCTGGTCCACCATACTGCCGCTTCAGATCTTCGATTGTAAGAGCTTGTACCATTTTTATTTCTCCTTTCATTATTTGTTTGAGTTTTTATTAGGCTTCCGGAAGAATCCAGTTGCCACCAAATTCCTTTTTGACTTCATAAGCATGTAACCAAAGACAAACAAGATTAATTATGGTTACTATCGAATAGTTAAGTTTCCATCCTTCACCGACATTATCATCTGGTTTAATGACACAAAGTTTAACTCCTCCATCCACGTACTTGCCATAGTTGTGGTATGCATGTCCTCCACCACTACAACAAGTTTCAACAACATCCTTGTCCAAAACAACAGGTATAGGAGGAGAGTATGGGTAATTGGAAGGATAGTAAATCCTTGTGAGATAAAAGTTATTACTCCTTGTAATCAATGGTCCTTCGATATACATCTCATCATCCTTCTGTTTGAACTGGTATAATGGAAAAAACTTTTCCACCTGTTCCACTTCGTACAACAATCTTTTTCCGAACTTTTCAGGATTTTGGCTTATCCAATTGATTTCCATGACCTATTTTCCTCCATTATTTAAGTAGTTTTAAAGCAAGTCCAAAGGAACTCTTCCGTCC
>CAZFLS010000023.1:0-10897 GCA_964518815.1 uncultured Candidatus Peribacteria bacterium | reverse complement strand
TATTTTCGTTTTTATATTCTTTATAAAAAAATAAAAATAAAAACATTCAGATTTTTTTATATTTTTAATATATATATATATATATTACTATAATACCAATATAAATAACAAAATCACAATTTAATTTTTAATTTTATAAAGTATGACCGAATCTAATTTTTTATTTTCTCTATCAACTGAAGAATTAGAATGATTAAAAAAATTATCGTCAAAAAAAGGACAAAAAGTTTCACAAGGAGATTGCTGAAGAGTACATGATCATGTTTCATCTGTTAAAAGTGATGTTGGAAAAACTCTAAAAATAAAAAAATCAGAGCAAAATGAATCTTTAAATAAAGTTCCTAAACTAAAAGGGAAAAAAAATATAGGAGAGCCAAGTATTGAGGAAATTGTGAAAGCTATAAGAGGGTGTAATTATGGTGTTTTAAAGGTTTTTGCAAATTTAATAAAAAAAAGTAAAAATGTAAATATACAACATGAAAATCAAAACACTGCTCTTATATGGGCTTCCTGGTTTTGATCTGAAGAAATAGTAGCACTTTTACTAAAGAGAAAAGATATAGATGTAAATATAATAAATGGTAATTGAGAAACTGCTTATGTATACGCCTTATTAAGATGAGAAATAGAAATAGCAAAAATGATAAAAAAACATCCAAGTTTTGACCCTAAATTAAATTGATTATAGAAATAAAATTACAGTTTTAATTTTTTATTTTATAAAGTATGACTAATAAAAGCAACTACGATCTAGATTCTTATAAGAAATTACAAAGACGTCATGATGCAGAAAAAGCAAAATTTATTAAATGAGCTGAAAAAGAGGCCCATATAAATAATAAAGCTTTTACAAAAGCTAAAGAAATAAGAGATAAACTTGAACAAGCAAGAAAAGAAGTTCAAGAAATATTAGATCAAATTACTTGAAAAGCAGAACAAAAATTACATAATGTACCAAATAATAATAAAACAGTACAAACAATAAATAAATATATAAAATTATTTAAAAAAGAAAAAGATGAAGAATCTCTAAAACTTCTTAATTGAATGAGAGTAATTAAAGAAGATGAACTTCAACTTGCTAATTGAATAATAGTAAAACTTGGTTATCCTGATATAAAAGCAGATAATAAGGAAATATTTGAAAACATAGTTAAAAATATTGAGTGAAAAGAAATTAGAGCTGTATATTTCAAAAACAAAGATAAACTTAAAGAGTATCAAGAAGAAATGAAACAAAAATGATTTAGAGTCGCATGACGCAAGGATGATGAAGATTGAAAAATATTTCAAAAAGAAATGAATGAAATATTTAGCCAATTTCCATGAGAATGAAAATGAGCCTGAATATGGAATACTATTATTCTTGATATTTTATGAAGAGGTTTTTCAGGTTGTTGTTATACTGATTGAGATTTCGGAGATGTTGGTGATGAAGAGAACTTTTGGTCTTGTTCTCCTTGCGGTGCCGATGGAGCTTGGCAGTGTTGTCTTATTCAAGATGATGATACTCCGAGGTTTGGTACTGACAATCGTGATTTTGGTTTTGATGCATTATTTTTTCAGGATAAAAAATCTGATTAATTAATTTATTATTTTCTTTGCTTCTTTTTTAACTTATTACTTATATGTTTTCAAATATTAATTCACTAAGTGAAAAATTAGATTTATCTGAAAATATGCTATTTACAAAGCCAACTGATATTAAATATTTGGTTTGAACTTGAACAGATTGATGAGTGGAAGTTTTGGTAAGAAATAAAAAAATATATATTTTGTCTAATCCACTTTATTTAAAGGAATTAGAAAGCAAATTTTGAAATTTTGATGTTATAAATACAGATGATGCAAAATTAATGAAAAAAGTTTTTTGAAAAATACAAAGCTTAATTGTAGATGGAACTTCAATTACATTAAATCAACAGAAAAAATTTGAAGAATTTTGAGTAAAGAATTTGGATATAAGTAAAAGATGAATGCTGACAGATTTAAGGAAGATAAAAAGTAAAGATGAGCTTGAAGTTTTAAAAGAATCTCAAAAAATAAATGTAGAAGTTTTAAAAACAGTTATCAAAAATATTACATTAGGAATTACAGAATTTGATATTGCTCAAATGATCAAAGTTGAGCATTTAAAATTGTGAGCTTCTTGAGAAAGTTTTGAACCTATAGTTGCATTTTGAAAAAGTGCTTCCGAGCCTCATCATATAAATAGCAAGATTAAAAAATTAAAAAAATGAGATTCAATTTTATTCGATCTTGGCTGTATTTATGAATGATATTGTTCAGATATGACACGAGTTGTTTTTACTACTAAAAATAAAGCAAAGGAATTAGAACTTTACTTGTTATTAAAAAATATTCATGACGAATGTATAAAATTTTGAAAAATTTGAACAAGATATAAAGATTTTCATTATAAAGCTGTAGAATTACTTTGAAAATATGCTAAAAATTTTATACACAATTTATGACATTGAATATGACTTGATATTCATGAATTTCCTATTGGCATGAAAAATTTAGATGATAAAATTGAAGAAAATGAGGTTTTTTCTGTGGAACCCGGAGTTTATTTTCATTGAAAATACTGATTTAGATATGAAAATGTTGTAGTGGCTACCAAAAAATGATTAGTAGACATTTTGTGAGATATTGAAAACGATATAGATTTATTTGTAGAGCTTTAATAATAGGATGCTCAGGTTTCTACAAGATATGTTATATTGATAGTAATGTAATAATAAAATTACAGTTTTAATTTTTAATTTATTTTGTAAATCTTAAAAATGGATTCTTCAGAAGAATTTAATAAAAGTATTGTTAAAAATATTAGTGACCATAGTCTTCTTGAAATAGATGAAAAGCAAACTTATTTAACGAAAAAATATATTGAGCCAATATCTGATAATGTTTTAGAATTAGTTAGTGCAATTAGGAATTATTATGATAAACTTGTTTTTAAAAAAATTAAGACTTTTGATAAAAAATCAAAAATATATAAAGAGTATTCAAAATATCCAGAATGATTTTGTTTACAAATAAGGGATTCTGTCTTGCAAATTTTAGAATGAGAGATAAAAGAAAAATATAAAAGATATGAACCTATTAGTAGTTTAAGACAATTTATAAAACATTGATGAATATTAAAATGAGCGTGGTGAATACAAAATAATATACATTTTCATAATTGAATTCAGTTATGAAATTATTTTTTGGATGTAGCAAATGATACTGTAGACACGACAAAATCAAAAATCGAATTGTCTTTATTATCACATTCTGGATTTAAAAATATTGATAGTGTTGAGGAATTTTGAAATATAGTAGAGCTTTATTGGAATAGAAAAGTATATCCTAATATTTATTTTCCACGATTAGCTCCTTTTTGTCCAATAATTACTATTGATGAAAAATGAGATATTTTTATTCCAGATTTATGTACGGCATTATTTTCAAAGAATATTTTAAATTCTTTTGAATTATCATATAAATTTATATTTAATAGTAAATATAGCGAAAGACCTTTACCACAAGAATGCATATCTGAAATACAAAAAAAATTTTCTTATCATATAAATTTACATAATTACAAAAAAAATAATGCATTTATTTGCGATAGTTTTAATAATACCTGAAATTTTGAAGAAGCTAAAAAATGGTTTGATTTTTATAAAAAAGTATTAAGTTTAGAAGATAAAAATGCAATATCATTTTTTATTTCTTGTGCTATTAAAACAAGAGATAATTTTAATAACTCTTTTATTACAGCTATTCCTAAATAGAATTATCCGATTTTCTATTATATTTGAATTTAACCTTAACCTAAATTATATAAAAGTGTTATAAACTAAATTTCATTGACTATACCTAATAAAAATTAGTTTTCAGTTTTTTATTCAAAGAAAGTATCTATAATTTTTTTGTAATTTAGTCTATTTTTTATATCTTCATAGTGTTCTGTTCATTCTACAAATCTTGCTTTTAATTTTTCTAGTACTTCTGGATTTTGATAGTTTTTTAATATTTTATCAATTTCATTTTGAATTTCATCTTTTTCTATTTCTACTTTTATAATAGTTTTTAATTTTTCTAATATCAATTCTGCTTTTAATTTTCGGATTGCTTGAGGTTTTATTATTTCATCTTTATATCAAGTCTCATCTTTTTTAATATGTTCTAGATAATGTTTCATATCCATTCAATTATCTTCTATTTGTTTTTCTTGTTCTTTAAATATTCTTTCAATTTCATGTTCAAGTAAATGATGTCATAAATCTATTTTTGAAATATTCATAAGTTCATCTAAAAGTTTATTTTCATCTTCTGATCTAGCATGATATTTTTTATCTTCCAAAATTTCCTCTTCAATTATTTTTTTAAATCATTCCATATCTGTTTTTATTCATCTTAAGCCTTCTATAAATTCTTCTGTCCAAGTAGGTTTTACAGATTTTTCTATTTTTACTATAGTTGTCATAAAAAATACACATTTTGATTTAAATTTATCTGAGTGATAATCAGCAGGGAATGTTATTTCAAATTCTACTGCTTCTCAAAGTTTTGCTCAAATTAGTTTGTCTTCAAAGCCTGGAATAAATGTATTGCTTCAAATAACAAGAGGGAAGGCTACTACTTTTGTTTCTGGAAGTTCTGCTCATCATTTACATTCAAATCATAAAGTATCAATAGTCACTTTATCTCATGATTCTATTATTTTTGCTTCCTCATCTATTTTATAAGTTGTAAATCTTTTTTCAATTAATTCTAATTCTTTTTCTACTTCATCTTTTTCTACTTTTACTCAAGTCTTTTTTAATTTAATCTTTTTCATTTTGTTTTCATCAATTTCTACATCTGGCAAAACTTCTATTTCTAAAATAACTTCAAAAGGTTTTGTAGATTTTAACTCCTTTAAATGAGCGTGTCATGTAGGTATAATTTTTTCTTTTTTTAAAGTTTTATTATATACATCATTTATTAAAATATTTATAGCACGTTCTTCTATAATTTCATTTCAATAATGTTTTTCTATAATATCTGCAGGTATAAGACTTCATTTTCTAAATCATTTTATATCTGCATGTTGTCTTAATTCTTCTATTACTTTACTTCTACATTTTTCAAATTCAGCTGAGCTTTCTTTGATTGTTAATTCAATAGTATTTGAACTTAATTTTTTTATGGTAGTTTGCATATAATTAAAAGTCAAAAGTTAAAAATCAAAAGTCAAAAATTTTTATTTGGTTTCAGTTTTTAATTAAAAAAATAAAAATTATGATCAATGGTTTCTTGATTATATAGAAAATATATAAAACTCAACTTTTGTTTTATTTTTTTAATGTTTCAATTATGTATTTAATAGATGAAGGGTTTTTAAATTTATGAAAATTTGGTAAAAATTTATTAAAATCTAAATATTTAAGGTAAAAAACTATTTTTTCTGGATCTTTTTCAAATATTCACAATTCTCAATTTTTTATAAGTTTTATGTTACCTTCTTCTTGTCCAGGAGTAAAACTAGGGCAAATTATAGGTACGTCTTGTGCCAAAAATTCACACATTACAGCTCATCCTGGTTTGCTTATAAAAATATCAATATTCTTTAGATTTTCTTTAATATTTAAAAAATCATGAAATTCAAATCTTTTGTCTTCAAAATTTTCTTTTATATATTTTAATAGTTCTTTATTTCTTCAGGCACTAATTATGAGTTTATCAAAAAAAGTTTCATTTTTTAGTTTTTCAATCAAATGATGCACTAATGGTTTTTTTAATCATGTTAAAAGAATTGCAATATTTTTATTATTGATATTAGTTTTATTAAGAAAGTACTTTTTTTCTATAGGGAAGAAAGAAACGTGAATATTTGTCTTTTTATGTTTAAATTTTTTACAAAATACATCTTTACTAAATTTGTCTATAACAAAAATATAATCTATTACATCACTTCAAAAATACCAAGGCATGCATATCTCTATAGAATCAGTTATTATCATTCATGATTTAAAAGTCTTTTTATGTTTTGCTAAATAATTTTTAATAAAAACAGGCCAATTTGGGAAAGTAATTATTATATAATTCGGTTTATATTTATTTATATATTCACTAAATTTTTTTTGAAAAGCGTTTTTTAAGTATATTTCCAAAACTTCATTGGTAAATTCATTATCTAATAAATTAAAGGTGGCATCCCAAATAAATGGTATTCTTTCTGATAATTCATAAAATTTTCTTGAATTATTTCATCATTTTTTTAAAAAATCTACAAGATCTAGATGTTCTACGCGATCTCAAGATTTAATAATGTAATTTTTAAAAGCATCTTTAGCAGCATTATGTCAGCTTCAGTAAGATGCTGTAAGTATTAGATATTTTTTTGTCATATAAAAACATTAAAAACAAATACTAAAGTTATAAGTAACATTAATCAAAAAAAATAAAAAGGCAAAGAAATTCAATGTAAATATAAAGTTCAGCTAATTAGCGGTCAAAAAATATCTGCTACACTTCAAAAGGCAGTATTTATTCACATATTTTTCCCAAAATCTTTTTTTAAAGAAAAACATGTTATAAGTGAATAAATAGAAGAGTTTGTATTACTTATTCAAATAGCCATTAAAATTAGTATAACATAAAATCAAATTAGATTATTATTTATTCAGAGTAATATTAATCATATTCACATACAAAATAATCATAAATATATCATTTTTTTCTCATCCAAAAATTTGGATATATGTTTAATGAAAAATATTTGGTATAAAATTGTTATTATTCCCAAAAATCAAAAAGCAAAACCTATTTGTTTGAAATTAAATAAAAAATTCGTAACAAGAAATAGAGAAAATATTGTTTGTGTTCATGCAATAGCTGAAGTAATAATAAAAAATGTTATAAACAAAATTAATAAATTTTTTGGTACATGTTTTATATTTACTTTTTCTTTTTCATATTTTATTTTTTCATTTGGTAAAAATATTATTACAGATACTAAATTTAAAAGTAGAATTATAGCTGAAACAAATCACATTTGTGTCAGATTTGAATTATAAAATAATGTTCACAAAATTGGTCAAAGTGTAAATCAAAGTCAAATACTTGCTCACGAATATCACATATTTATTATTCTTCTTTTTTCACTTGAAATATCTGAAATAAATGCTTGAATTACACTAATTCATCATCATCACATTCAACATAAAAATCTTGCAATAAAAAAAGTTAATAGATTTCAAGACAATCAAAATAATATATATCAAAATATATTTAGCAAAATTGTTATTTCTAGTATATTTTTTCTATTGAATTTATCTGAAAGTTTTCAAAAAATCAATCATCATAAAAACATTCAAATAGCAGTTGCAGATATAACAAAACCTACAGTAAAAGAATTTCATCAAAAACCCTGTATTATGAATGGAAGAATTGGCAGAATAAAACTAAATCATAATACGTCTAAAAATATTGAAAAAAGTAAGATAAATAATTTTTTATTCATTTTTTTATTGTTTAAAACGCAGTTTATTTTAATTTTATTTCAAAATAAATCAATTTTTTATTTGTATTTGAAAAATCAAATAACACTTATATAATAAGTCAGATTTTTGTCTATAAATAGACAAAAGTTTCTTGTATATATATTGAGAAAAAGTTTATTTTAAAACAAAAAATCTGAACAAAAAAATTATACATTATATTTTATTTTTTTAATTAAAATAATTTTTATGGTCTCTTGAGAAACTTTTACAGCTATGGACATATGAAGCTCTAAAATTAAAATTATTATTTGAACATTTAATGAAGAAAAAAAATTAAGAGTACTTTGAGTTTGAGTAGCTAATTCTAATTGAGTAAGAAAGTGAAATATATTAGACATGGATGAATTTAAAAATAATGTTGATAGTGCTTTGTCTGAAGCTGAACGAATGACCTGAGAACAAGTTTCTCACATTTATATGTGTTTGTCTGGTACCTGAATTGATGTTACTACAAATAAATGAGTTGTTGCAGTTATGGATAATAATGAAATTACTGAAGATGATATTAATAGAAGTTTGGATATGGCTCAAAATTGAGTAGATTTAGTAAATAGAGTAGTTTTGAAAGTTATACCAGAGTCATTTAGTCTAGATTTTGAATCATGAATAAAAAATCCCGTGTGAATGTCTGCAAAAAAACTTGAGGTTATAGCTCATATTTTTTCTATATGAGAAAATATATTAAATAATATTAAGAAATGAATTTTTGATGTAGGAGTAGATATTATAGATGTATATCCTAATCTTATTACTTCTCCAGAATCAGTTTTGACAAAGAGACAAAAAGAATTATGAGTTGTATGTGTGGATATATGATCAAGTACGACTTGAATTTCTGTTTATGAAGAAGGTTCTTTGATTTTTTCTTCTATAATACCTATTTGATGAGAATCTGTTACATCTGATGTAGCTTTGTGAGCCAGAGTTTCTATAGATACTGCAGAAAGATTAAAAATAGAATATTGAGATTTAAATTTATGTAAAAATGATAAAATAAAAGAAGAAGAAATAAGTTTAAATAAAATTTCAAAATCAGAAACAGCTATAATTTCTAATAAATATTTATCAGAAATCCTCAGGGCAAGATATAGTGAGATTTTTTATTTTGTAAATAATGAACTAAAAAAAGTAGCTAAAGATTGAATGCTTCCTGAATGAGCAGTTTTGACTTGATGATGAGCAAAAATGAAAGGGGTTTTAGAATTATCAAAAGAAGTATTAAGACTCCCATCAATAATTTGAGTTCCAGAGGATTCAGATTATATAACAGGCACTTCCATTTCTGATCCTATGTTTTCTTCTGTAATATGATCTTTATTATTATCTCAAAAATATGGTACTAAATGATGAATGAAATTCAGTTACTCAATTTGATGATTTTGGAATTCATTAAAAAATTTATATTATAAAATAGTTCCAAAATAGTTTTTAGTTTATTAGTTTTTAGAAAAAATTTAAACCAATACTTTATAAACTTTATAACTTTAAGAACTTTATAACCAATTTTTATTATTTAACTATACTTTTATGGCATTTACACGTAAAGCTGATGATAAACTAAAATCTTACTTGCGTTGAGATTTTATTACAAATCCTGTTGAGGAAATAAATGTTTCTGAATATATTTCTCCAGTTGCAAATATCAAAGTAATATGAATATGATGAGGTTGAAGTAATGCAATTAATAGGATGATAGCAGCATGACTTGAATGAGTTGAATTTGTTGCTATTAATACAGATGCACAAGCATTATTTACATCTAAGGCTCAAAATCGTATCAATATTTGAAGAGCAGCTACAAGAGGTTTATGAGCTGGGTGAAATCCAGAAGTAGGTAAAAAAGCAGCAGAAGAAAGTAGTGAAGAACTTAAACAAATAATTGCCTGAGCTGATATGGTATTTATTACTTGTGGTTTAGGATGAGGTACAGGTACTTGAGCAGCACCACTAGTTGCTGAAATTGCAAAATGACTTGGAGCTTTAGTTATTTGAGTTGTTACTAAGCCTTTTGCTTTTGAATGACAAAGAAGAGCAATACAAGCTATTGATTGATTTGAAAAATTAAGAGATAAAGTAGATACTTTAATCACGATTCCAAATGATAAAATTCTTTCTATTATAGATAAAAAAACTCCACTTCTTGATGCATTTAATATAGTTGATGAAGTTTTAAATCAATGAGTTCAATGAGTAAGTGATCTTATTACTCAACCATGACTTATTAATGTTGATTTTGCTGATGTGAAATCTGTTATGGAAAATGCATGAAGCGCACTTATGGGTATTTGATATGGTTCATGAGAAAATAGAGCTGTTGAAGCTGCAAGGGCAGCTATTGATAGTCCACTCCTTGAACTTTCTATTGCTTGAGCTAAAGGTTTAGTATTTAATATTACTTGAGGCGCAGATCTATCTATGTTTGAAGTTGATGAAGCTGCAAGAATTATTACTGAAGCATGTGAACCAGAGGCTAATATTATATTTGGTGCTACAATTAATGAAAATTATACTTGAGAAATAAAAATTACTGTTATTGCAACTTGATTTGACTCTGAAAGCAACAAAAAACATCAAGAAGTTATTAAAACAAATCTTTCATGATCTCAATTTTGAAAGAGAACTATATGATCTTCAATTCAACTTAAGCCTACTATATGATGACAAAAGTCTTTATGAGATGAATGAGGAGATCTTGATGTTCCAGCTTTTTTGAGAAATAAAATGAAATAGATATTTAGAGACAAGGCACAATGATTTGTCTTGTACAAAGTCATAGTTATCAAGTATACGTTTAAATTATTAGATAAAACCAGCTTTTTAGCTGGTTTTTTTATGTAATTACAATTTTACTTATAAAACTTATTATTCATTAGTAAAGTGAAAAGTATTCGAAACTTTGCATTTATTTTATAAATATGTTATTATCGTCTTGAATATTATTTTATTAAGTCATTAATATTTATGATAAACAAAAATGAAACAAATATACAAGAAACCAATAATGAAATAGATAACAACATTGAAGAAAACAAATCTTTGGATGAAGAAATGTTTTCAGATGGTTTCGATGAGAAACCAAAATCTTGATTTTTAGAATCTATAAAAAATTTTTTTAATCCAAAAAAGAAGATTGAAAATGTATCACTTTCAGATTTAGACACTGTTTCATCTGATTTAAGCCAAAACGATATAAAAGAAGAGACAAAAAATGCAGAAGATATTTTTGCTGAGCTTTGAGATTTGGATTTTGGACAAATTACTCAAGATAAAAAAATTAAAGAACCAATTAATCCTCTTGTTTTAACAGTAAATATTATAAATAAAATATTTTTAGTAACTCTTGTACTAATGATTAT
>CAZFLS010000022.1:0-11077 GCA_964518815.1 uncultured Candidatus Peribacteria bacterium | reverse complement strand
AAAAAGATATGAGAGAGAAAAAACTAAAGTTTTTCAGATAGTCCTTAATTTTATGATATTACTAAAATCCAAAGAATTATTTTTTTCTTTAAATATACAAGCTATATTTTGTAGTAATGAAACTTGTTGTTTATTATAAAAAGGGATAATTGGAATCAATGATTTTACTCATACCTTCAATGAGTGAAATTGAAAAGGTATCAAAATATGAAGTACTTAAAATAAAATCATTTTTTGGTAGTAACGCCAAAACCTCATTATTTTTCAAAGCTCATTTATAGTGTAATATTTCTGTATCATCTCATTCTAGTCAATAAACATTTAGAATAAATTTTCAGATCCTTTTAGTATTTAATTCTTCTATCATTTTTTGAGCTACTTCAAAACGCTTAACTTTTTCTTTTCTTAAAGCAATGGCAATATAATATACATTTTTATCAACCCTTTTTGTAATTTTGTTAATTTGATTTTTGCAAATTCCCCAAGGCTCTACAATAAATTTTTGACTTCAAACATTAAAATAACGTTTTATTATTTCTTTACTTTTTAATGTTGGAATATGAATTAAATCAAAAATATTTTTTTGCAATATTTGTGAAATAAATTTAAGCTCAAAAGTCGAATTAATATGATGATGAGCATGTTTATTGTCAGGGACATATTCTATTTTTCATTGTAGAGTGTCAATTTCTAAGCATAAACTGGCAAAATCTCAAACTATTTGAACATTTTTTCTTTTAAATAATTAATTATATTTTCGTGTTCTAAAAGAAAATGTGCTCTACGAAAATCTGTGAAAAAAATTTTGTTAAAATTACCAGTTTTTATTAAAGATAAAAAATCATTTTCCATATTTTCAAAGTTTAGCCATTTGCGGATTTCTATCTTATTTTCTATAATTATTTCTTCATTTTTACCTTCAGTTATTACTGTAACCTTTCAATAATTACTAAGAATTTCTGATATTCTAGTAGCTACAGTATGGACACCTCCAAAGTGTAATTCTTCTCAGTATCCTGAAGTAAATATTAGATAATGTTGTTTACTTTTTGCCATTGTTTCCATTGTGTTATAGAAGTTAAAGGATAAGGTAGGGGACATGCTGTATTCTTTTTATTTAGATGTCCAAAAATATTTAATTTGATTGCAAAACAATCTGAAGTTTTACAATATTTTTTAAAAATACATTCACTACAATCATCTCCAACCTCACATTTTCGGATTTCTTTTAATAATTTATTTTCTTGCCAAACTTCAAGTAAGTTATCTTTTTCTATGTTTCAAATATTGTCATGTAAACCAAAGCAAACTCTTATATCTCAAGTTGCATTTACTCATAAATAAGCTCTGCCACATTGACATTTTGCTACAGCACTTTCCGGAGGTAAATTTTCGCCATATAAAAATTCGTAAGATCATGGTAAAAGTTTTATCTGAGTAATATCTGCCATTTTCTCTCTTAATTTTAAGATTGTTGGAATTACTTTATTAAATTCTTCTTTTGAAAGATCAAATTCTTCATTTGCTTTTGGATTTAATGTTGGATTATATGGTCGGAAATCTATTTCTTCTACTCCCATATCATATAATTTTTGTGTTAATAATTCTATATTATTTACATTTGGCTTCATTATAGTAATACGAACTTTCCTTTTAAATCCATTCTCTTTTAATTTTTCTAAGGCATTTACTATCTTTGAAAAGCTTTTTGTATGACCCAAAAATTGATCATTTTCTTTTTCATCCGATCCATAAATACTTATACGAATCCAATCAACTCCTAATTTTTTTAACTCTTTTATTTTTTCATCATTTAATAGTACTCCATTAGTAAAAATTCCGATTTCTTTTACTCATTTATCTTTACAATATTTAATCGCTTTTGATAAATGTGGCCAGACAAGAGGCTCTCATCCTGTAAATAAAATAAGTCTTAAATCCTTCGTCATTTCATTATTTTCAAATATTTTTTCAAATGATTCCCAACTCATATCTTTTTTTTCTTCTCCTTGTTGCTGACAAAATTTACAATCCAAATTGCATTTATATGTAACAGCTAATTTTAAATAATCTAATTTATGACTGCTACATGTTTCATATTGTTTTTCCATATTTTTTTTAAAGTTAAGATGTAAAATAATTTTAAATTACGATAATATTTTCTTTTTAAGTTCATCTACATATTTTTGAAGTCAGTTAGCTTCACATTTTCATGCTTTTGAATCTCAATTCATAAAGCTTCCTCAATCTTGCCATCTCCAATAAGATATAGCCTTTTCATAGCTATCTATTGCCTTTTTTAATTCTCAGGCCTTTTCAAAATATTGTCAACTTTGATAGTCTGCATCTTCTTTATATCAAGTTGGATTTTCGGCTGCTTTAATCCAATATTCTTTTGAAAGTTCTTTTTCTCAGATTTTTTCAAAAAATTTTGCAGCATTTGGAAATTCGTAATTACTACATAGATTGAAATATTCTTTTGATTTTTCAATATTTCATGCTAATGCCCATTTTTTTGCTACTTCAGGAAGATACTTTCTTCATTCATTCCTTTTTTCATATTCAATTTGATTTTTAAAATCTTTCTCATATTTTTCCGCTTCTTCGATAAGAAGCTTTGTAAAGATTTCTTTATCAGTAATGAGATCATAAATTTTTTTAACCTCCTCTTTATATTTTTTTTCTTTATCATTTACTTTATGTTTTACCTTATAGACCTCTTTATTTTTTTCTTCATATTGATATGCATATCTCATTGTCCAAGGATAAGCAGAACTAAATCAACCTGGATTGAAAGCAGATTCTAATCATCTTAATTTATCTAATATTAATCAGTAGATTTCCGTACTTCATAATATAAAATATACTGCATTTCTTGTCTCTTCTTTTAAAAGATTCTTTCGTTTTAAAATGTTTTTTAAATATTCTTCTTTATAAATACATCTTCATATACTTTCAATCTGAGATTTATAAAATGGATTATCAGAAATAACATTGATTCAAAAGACTTCATAAAATTTATTTTGTGCTTCTTTTAATCAAATATTTTTTGAACGAATCTTCGTTCTTACTTGCTCTATATTCATAAATTTATTTAGTTATGTTATAAATATTAATCTTATCTTATTTATAATTTGTGTATTGAATTTTGTATTATAATATCTGCTTTTAATTTTCTTATAATTTTTCAATTTCTTGAATTTTTTTTTCAATTTCTTGAATTTTTTTTGAAGCTAATTTAATGATTTCTTGCTTCATTTGTTTGTTTGTCAAAGTTGTTTCTGCAATGTGATTTGGGATATTTAAATATCCTTGTAATCATTTTTTATTTATTAAACCATAGCTTATAGCATAAAGAATTACTGTTTGAGGTAAGACTTTTTCATCATCTAAATTCATTCCCCATTTAAGTTTAAATTCTCCTTCATATCTTACAAATTCTCCTTTTGTTCTAAAACAATACTGATCATTTATTGTATTTACTACATGTTTATGAAAACTTAATTCTTTTTGGTATCTTCCTAGACTTTCAAAAATAGCTTCTTCTTGAATAGAATTAATATTATCTTTAATATAATTTTTTAATTCTTTAGATTTTTTCATGTATATTTTTTGTATTTCTTTTGATTCTCTCAAGTTCATAAACCTATATAACCATGATTTTTGACTAAAATTTATAACCTTTTGTTTATTTTGCTCGCTTATGCTGTTTTGTATATCAACCACTTTTTCAGCAATGCTTTGTTTTATTCATTTAATATTTTCGCTAGAAGTATCTACTTCTACTTTTCATTGTTCAGGCACTTCCTTTAATAAAAGATTATTGTTCATAGTTTTTAAAGTTAAGAAATAAATTTGTAGAGAAGTTTTTGGTTTTTGTTATTGTTTTTTATATTTCTTTTTATTTTGGTTTCGGTTAAGAAATAAGTTTTAAAAAAAACCGGAAGTAATACTTCCGGTTTTTTTTTAACTAAGTTATAAAATATCTTTTCTAAGAGTTTTAGTTTTTGGTTAAAAAAAACTGATTCATCACTGAATCAGTTTTTTTGAATTCTTGTTCTATTTTTTTGTTCGGCTTTGTTATGTTACAGTAAGGTTTCTTTGACATATTGCTATTTTATATTTTAATTCTATTTGTTCAAGCATTATATAAATTTTTTATTTAAGTCAAAAGATTTTTTAATTAGCTTTAATATATAAATTAGAAATTAAACTCTTTATTCCAATTAAAAAAATAAAACAAAAACTAACTTACAATCTTTATTTTAAAGACAACTGCCACTTAGATAATTATAATATTTATTTCAATTAGTACTAATTTGAGGTGTTTTAGATTTATTTAAGTTTTTGGTTTGTAAAGCAAAGAAACTTACTATTTCTTCTCATTCATTTAATTTTTTTGTAATTAAAATAGGTTTTGATTCTTTATAAAAAGAAGCTCAAGTTAATATTTTTTTAAGATCATCATTTGAATAAGGTAATGATAAATTAATAGGATCACAAACTACTAAAATTCCATTGTTAAAATTTTTTCTAATTACTATACCATATCAAATCTCAAGCATATTTATAATTTCTTTTATATTAAAAAAGGTTTTTCCCATCTGAAGTCAATCTAAAATAGTACATGTTTGTACTTTTGTTAAATCTCTTAAAGTTTTGCTTCAAGTATCATAAGTTTTACTTATATTAGAGAATGTTTTTTGAACTAAAACAGGTTTTATTACATTTTTTTTCATATAATTTATTTATTAAGAAAATAAAAAATCTCCCCATTTGGAGAGAATACTTTATTATTTCTATAATAACCCTCTCCTTTTTAGGACAAGATAATAATAGAAATAATAATTTGCTTTTTCATGTTTTTTAAATTAAAAACTTGTATATGAAGAATATTTTTTTCTTTTAAAAAGTCAAATTTTTTTGTTTTTTTATTTTGCTTTTTCATTTGTTTTTTTAAAAAAATTTATTAAGATTCCAACGATTCAATTTTTAATCAATTATAAAATATGGCTACAAAATCTAATAAAAAAGTAATTAAATATATTTTTGTAATGTGAGGTGTAATGTCTGGAGTTTGAAAATGAATAACTTGTGCTTCAATTTGAAGAATTTTAATAAGTAAGTGATTCAATGTAAGTGCTATAAAAATTGATCCTTATATAAATGTTGATGCTGGTACAATGAATCCAGTTGAACATTGAGAAGTTTTTGTGACTGAAGATTGAGATGAAACAGATCAAGATGTGGGTAATTATGAAAGATTTTTGAATACAAATATTTACAAAGAAAATTACATGACTACTTGAAGAGTTTATCTTTCTGTAATACAAAAAGAAAGGAATCTTGAATACAAATGAAAATGTGTTGAAGTTGTTCCTCATATTCCGCAAGAGGTAATAGATAGGATAAAAAAAGCTACCGAAAAAACAAATGCTGATTTTATGCTTATAGAAATTTGAGGTACAGTTTGAGAATACCAAAATTTACTTTTTTTGGAGGCTGCACGTATGATGAAATTTTATCATCCAGATGATGTACTTTTTGTAATGGTAAGTTATTTACCTATTCCAGGAGTAATTTGAGAAATGAAATCTAAACCTACTCAATATGCAGTTCGTACTTTAAATAGTGCTGGTATTCAGCCAGATTTGATTATAGCCAGATCAAAAGTTTGAGTGGATAAACCAAGAAGAGAAAAAATAGCTATTAATTGTAGTATGAGAGCTGAAGATATCATTTCTGCTCCAGATATTGCTTCTATTTATGATGTTCCAATAAATTTTGAATTGGATAAAATATGAGAAAAAATTCTTAAAAAATTAAAAATAAGAGCACGAAAAAACGATATGGGTGAATGGCTCAAATTTGTAGATTCTTATAATAAAGCCAAAAAAGAAGTAAATATATGAATTGTTGGTAAATATTTTACCTCGTGAGATTTTACTCTAGCTGATTCTTATATTAGTGTAATTGAAGCTATAAAACATGGTGCAGCTGCAAATAAATGTAAAGTAAAATTAAATTGGTTAAATACAGATGATGTAGAGAAAAATGGTACAAAATATTTAAAAAATTATGATGGGATAATTGTACCACAAGGTTGGTGATCTAGATGAAGTGAATGAAAAATTAAAACAATAGAATATTGTAGAAAAAATAAAGTCCCTTATTTTGGTCTTTGTTATGGTATGCAAATGGCTGTAATAGAATTTGCCAGAAATGTATGTTGAATTAAAAAAGCTAATTCTGAAGAATGTGACCCAAATACTCCAGATCCAGTAATTCATATTATGCAAGAACAAAAAAATTTAATAGAAAAAAAGCAATATTGAGGCACAATTCGTCTTGGAGGCTGGCCTTGTAAAGTGATAGAATGAACTCATTTATATAAAGCTTATAAGCAAAAATTTAAAAAAGAAAATATGATTGTTTCTGAGCGTCATCGTCACAGATATGAATTTAACAATAATTACAAAGATTTGTTTGAGAAAAAATGACTTGTAGTAGCTGGTACTTCTCCAGATGGTAAAATAGTAGAAGCAATAGAAATTAAAAATCACCCATTTTTTATAGGAACACAGTTCCATCCAGAATATATTTCTCGTCCACTTGATCCACATCCTCTTTTTGTAGAATTTGTGAAAGTATGTTTGAGTTTGAAAAAGTAAGATTTATTTGTTTTTATTAAAAAAACCATATAATTTCTTTGTTTAATACTAATAAAAAAGTTATGATTTTTAAAACAATTGAAACATATTTACATAAAAATACCATTAGTCTTCCAAAAAATTTTACTCCACCATCTAAAAAAATAAAAATTTTAGTCACTTTTATAGAACAAAGTGAAGATATTGATTATAATTTATATGAATTGCCAAAAAATGAAGTAACTAAAGAACTTCTTTTGTTATCAAAAAAAACTTTAAAAAAAGATAAATCATCATTTACAAATATCTGATATGATCAAGCCTAAAAATATTCTAGAAGATAAATGAATATTTGATTATCTAAAAAAGAGAAATTTTTTAAAAGCAAAAAAATATATTTTAGAATGACACTGAGATTTTACTAATTTTAAAGAAAGAAAGCCTAGTTGATCAAATATATTTTACTTCAGAATAAATAAACAATATAGAGCATTTTGATCTTTTAATAAAGATTGAGATTTAATTATTTTTAAAATTAGTGATCATAGTTAATTTGTGAATTCATGAAAAGTTTGTTTGAGTTTGAAAAAGTCTATTTAGACCACATACTAGTTGTTTATTTTTTGCAGAAAATAATTATATAACAAAATTATTCTTCTAATTCACTAATAATTTGATCAATTTCTTTCATGGTATCTTCTACTTCTTTTGAATTTTCTCAAGTAAATGAGCTTCATGTAGAATTAATATTTCAAGAATTTATTAAAATAGTTCAAGAGTTATTATTTATAACTCAAGTATTAGTACTTACAAATCAAGTATTTGTATTATCATTTGATTGAGTATTTTGATTATTATCTTTATCTCAAAAAAAACTACATCAAACAAGAAAAAAACCTAAACCTGATATTAAAATAATTTTTTTCATAAACATAAAATTTAAATATTAAACAAGATTATTATAATAAATTTCATATAATATCAAAATTTTTGATTTTCCAAACAGTCAAAATTTATTTTTAATTTTCAATTTTTTAAATTTTCTTTTGACAAAAACATCTTCATTAATAAAGTTATGTGAAATTTTTTATCTATTTTGCAGTTTATATTCTCATATATTTTGATATTGCAATATTTTAGTATTTATATATTCATATGAAAAATTTAGTTATAGTAGAATCTCCAGCAAAAGGTAAGACAATTGAAAAGTTTTTGGGGAAAGATTTTACTGTAAAAGCGTCATTTGGTCACATAAGAGATCTTCCGAAAAAATCGCTTGGTATTGAAATAGAAAATAATTTTAAACCCACTTATGAAATAGATGCCTGAAAAAAGAAAGTAATAAATGAATTAAAAAAAATGACAAAAGGATCTGATAAAATTTGGATTGCTACCGATGAGGATAGAGAATGAGAAGCAATATGATGGCATCTGTGTGGTGTTCTTGATTTAGATCCTAATTCTGTAAATAGAATAGTTTTTCATGAGATTACAAAATCTGCAATTGAAAATGCAATAAAAACCCCTCGTCATATAGATATGGACCTTGTAAAAGCCCAACAAGCAAGAAGACTTCTTGATAGAATTGTATGATTTAAAGTAAGTCCTATTTTGTGGAAAAAAATTAGAAAATGACTTTCAGCTTGAAGAGTTCAAAGTGTAGCTGTAAAATTAATTGTAGAACGTGAAAGAGAAATTCAAAATTTTAAAAGTGAAGAAAATTGGAAAATTAAAGCAAAATTAGAGGCAAAATGAATTACATTTTATGCAGAACTTTTGAAAATTGATTGAAAATGAAAAAAAATAGTAAATAAGGATGATGTAAAAAAAATTCTTGCAACTTTGGGTATAATGGTCGAAAATTTGGAAGATAAAAAAGATAAAAAATGAAATATATATTTTGAAATTCCTTTGATTACAGATTTTAAATTAGTATCTGCAGATAAAAAAGATTCTATACGCACTCCTCAGGCTCCATTTACTACTTCTACTTTACAACAAGAAGCTTCAAGAAAATTGGATTATTGAGTAAGTCAAACAATGACTATAGCTCAGAATCTTTATCAAAATTGATATATTACATACATGAGAACAGATAGTGTAAATTTATCTGATCTTGCTATTTCTACAAGTATAAAATTTATTGAAGAAACATTTTGAAAAGAATATGCAGTTTCCTGAGGAAGAAAATATAAAAATAAACAAGCAAATGCACAAGAAGCACATGAAGCAATAAGACCAGCTTATATTGATAAAACACCTGAAAATGTATGATTAAACTGAAATGATTTAAAACTTTATAAATTAATATGGGAACGAACTATTGCTTCCCAAATGAAAGAAGCCATTATAGAAACTACAACATATATTTTTAATCCTGAAATAAAAACAAATCAAGATTGGATTTCAAAATGAGAAGTAATTAAATTTCCTGGTTTCATGAAATTATATATAGAATGATCAGATGATGAAGAATCACAAGAAAACGGTACTTGTAATCTTCCTAAACTACAAAAATGAGATATTGTAAAAACAAAAAATATAAATTCTAGTCAAACTTTTTCTAAACCACCATCTCGATATACAGAAGCAATGTTGGTAAAAAAATTAGAAAGTGAATGAATAGGTAGACCTTCTACTTATGCTCCAACAATTGCTACAATTATAGAAAGATGATATATAGAAAAAATTGAGAAAAAATTAGCTCCGACAGAAATTGCGTTTGTAGTAGTAGATTTTTTAGAAAAATATTTTGTGAAAATGATGGATTATAAATTTACAGCAAAATTGGAAGATGAATTAGATGAAATTGCAAAATGAGAAACAGAATGGACAAAAATGCTTGAAAAATTTTATACTTATTTTAAAACTTTATTAGATAATTCTATGGAAAATGCAACAAAAGTAACAGAAGAAGTAGGTAAAAAATGTCCTACTTGCGGATCAAATTTGGTTTACAAATTTAGCAAAAATGGTAAATTTATAGGATGTTCAAATTATCCTGATTGTAAATATTTAGAAAATATTATAGATGAAGATAAAGAAAAATACATACAAGAATTAAAAGTAAGATATGAATGAAAACCATGTGAAGCATGATGAACTATTGTAGTAAAAAATGGAAAATATTGACCTTTTTTATCAAGTTCTCTTTATCCAGAAGTAAAATGGATTGGTAAAATACCAAATAAACAAAATGATGAACTTGAACAACAATTTTGATGAGAAAATTGTGATAAATGTTGAGATGGTATAATGCATGTAAAAAATTCTCGTAGATGACCATTCTTAGCTTGTAATAATTACCCAGAATGTAAGAATGCTAAAAATTTGCCTAAAAAAGAAAATGAATAAGATAGTTTATAAAATTATAACTCCAAGGACTGTTAAAAAATATTATAAAGATTTATTGATATTAATAGATAAAGATAATCTACGAACTTCAAAAATTAAAAAATCATTAAAAAATTCAAATTATATAATTTTAGCTGTTTTAAAGTGAAAAATTATTTGATTAAATCAGATTATTACAGACAGTTATTTTTGTGCTTTTTTTATTAATCTTTTGGTTTCAGAAGATTTTAGAAATAAATGAATTTGAACTGAAATGATAAAATTATCAATTGAAACTGCTGTAAAAAAATGAGTTAAAAACATAGAACTTGTAGCTGATCCGAATAATCCTTGGTTAAAAAATTTTTATTCAAAATTTTGATTTCTTACCTGAAATGAAAATTGAATTTATATGTGGCTAAAAAATAAAAAAGTAAGATAATTATCTTACTTTTTTATAATTGAATCTGTATTTTTTTTGATTTCATCAGATAATTTTTGTGATTTAATTCAGGCTTTTTGTTTGAATATTTCAATAATTCATTCTAAAAATTCTATAACTTCTTTTTTTTCAACAAGAGCATAAATATTTTTATCGTTTTTTCTTTTTTGTTTTTTTATCATTTGATTACATTTTGTTTCAAACAAAGAAACTTCCTCTATTAAACCAAAATTAATTAGTAAATATAATGACAACTCTTTTAATTTAAAAATAGGCATCAATCCTATTAAATCACAACAAACAATAGGGTTTTTATCTGAGTCTTCAATCATTTTAATATTATTTTCAATATGATTAATAGCTTTAATATAAATTTGTTTTTCTGGTCCGAAATAAAAAGATTCTTGCAATTGAATCTTTTTATTTTCATTATTTTTACAATAAACCAATTTGCATGCTATTCTTAATATTTCATCTAGTTTTTTTTCATCTACTCACTCATTAATAATTTGTTCTCGTACTAATTTAGCCATTTCTAATCTATCTAATCAAATATTTTCATTTCAATTAAAAAATGACGCAACTGGATTTTTTTGATTTTTATATAAAAATCAATTTAAATATAATCAAATTAAGGCTAATTGTCATAATG
>CAZFLS010000021.1:0-11124 GCA_964518815.1 uncultured Candidatus Peribacteria bacterium | reverse complement strand
AAAAGTATAAAAGCCGAGTGAAGATGATAACAGTATATTGATGATTTACTGTAGAAACGAGTTTTACTAACCCCAAAAGTTTTTGTTACTTTTTGCTTACAAAAAGTAAGATAAAATAAACTATATTAAATATCAAATTTTCATTTATAATAAGCTAAATAGTAAACATTTTTATTTTACTAAAAAAACATCAACTACAAAAAATTTTTGAGACAAAAAAGGCCCGGTTTAAAAACCGAGCCAAATCCGTCCTCCTAACAGATTTTATTTTTTTGTTCCTCCTTTTTTTATAGAGTTATTTTTTTTGATTTATTTTCAAATCCTTCTATTTTCCTAATGGAAATTTTAGGATTTTTAAAAATCCAAACTCCTTCTTTTTTTGAATCTAATACAATATCTGTACTAAATTCCATTACCTTAACATAATTACCTTCTTTCCTGGAAACTATTATGGTTCCTTCAGAAGTTTTAGTTACGTAGTAACCACTTCCTGCTGTTATTTTTTTAAATTCACGGCTATTTTCTCTAATACTCAGAAAATAACCGACTTCACCCTCAACCACAACTGAACTTATCTTAAGCTCGGGTGATTGAAAAAAGTGATTTTTTACTACAATACCTCCAATTAAAAGGCAAAAAACTACAACAATAATATAAAATTTTTTCATTTTTTTCACCATCTTCCCTTCCTTTTTTGTTTTAGTTTATTTTTATTTTAATTTGTTTTTGTTTTATTTTTTTGTTTATATATTTTAATGAACGTAAGTTTTACTATAATTACAAAATACATATTGTCAAATTAAAAGATAGAAAAACTAATTTTTTATCTTGCAAATCAGTTAATTTTGAGTATATTACAAATGTTAAAAAATTAAGGAATTTAAATAAATAACGAATTATTTTTAGCTTATATTAAAGACTAATAAAATCAATTTGTTTAAGAGATTTTCCTTTTGAAGTAGGATATTTTTTATATTTAATTACAAAATAATTTATGCCAAAAAAAATTAATGAAAATCAAGAAAGTTTTGATGCTTTAATAAATGATGAGAATCTAAATACTGATTCTTGAGAAAATATTAATTCAGAAAAAAACGAAACTTCAACTGAAGTTATCGAAACTAAAAATGAAGTAATTGTTCCTCCTGCTATTCCAACTTGAATTACATACTCTTGAGATAAAGATCGTTCTATAATACAAGAAATGGAAACTTGTTATCTTGATTATGCCATGAGTGTAATAGTTCAGAGAGCATTACCAGATATTCGGGATTGATTCAAACCGGTACATAGACGTATTTTGTATGCTATGCACGAATGATGACTTAGAGCTTCTTGAAAACATCGTAAATCTGCACGTGTAGTTTGAGACGTACTTTGAAAATATCATCCACATTGAGATACTGCTGTATATGATTCTATGGTTCGTATGGCTCAAGATTTTAGTTTGAGATATTTACTTGTTGATTGACAATGAAATTTTTGATCAATGGACTGAGATTCTCCAGCTGCAATGAGGTATACAGAAGCAAAAATGACAAAAATTGCAGAATATATGCTTTTTGATATAGACAAAGAAACTGTTGATTTTAGAGATAATTACGATGCTTCTACATTAGAACCTACAGTCCTTCCTGCACGTATACCAAACTTACTATTAAACTGAGTAATGGGTATTGCGGTAGGTATGGCTACAAATATTCCTCCACATAATATAACAGAAGTAATAGATGCAATTTTGTATATAATTAAAAATAGAGAAAAAAATGGAATTACAATCGAGAATTTAATGCAATTCATAAAATGACCAGACTTCCCTACTTGATGAATTATTTATAATAAAAAAGATATTTTAAACGCTTATGCTACAGGTAGATGAAGTATAATTGTAAGATGAAAGGCAATTATTGATGAGCTTAAAAATGGTAAAAAAGTAATTATAATTTCTGAAATCCCATATCAAATCAACAAGGCAAATTTAGTTATTAAAATTGCAGATTTAGTTAGAGATAAAATTATTGTTTGAATCAGTGATATTCGTGATGAATCAAATAAAGATTCAGTAAGAATTGTCATAGAATTAAAAAAAGATTCTTTCCCAAAAAAGATTTTGAATCAACTTTATAAGCTAACACCTTTACAAACAAGTTTTGGTTTTAATATGATTGCTCTTCATGAAAGATGACTACAGCCAAAATTATTTAACTTACTCGAAATTCTTCAAGAATTTCTAGAGCACAGAAATGAAGTTGTAAAAAGAAGAACTATATTTGAATTAAAAGTAGCTGAGGCTAGAGCTCATATTTTGGAATGATTAAAAATTGCACTTGATAATATAAATGAGGTAATTGCTACAATTAAAAGTTCTAAAACAAGAGAAGAAGCTCACGATAATTTGATGACTAAATTTAAGTTATCAGATAAACAATCTCAAGCAATTTTGGAAATGCAATTACAAAGACTTGCTTGACTTGAAAGACAAAAAATAGAAGATGAACTTGCAGAAAAATTAATTTTAATTGCAGATTTAAAAGATATTTTAGAAAAAATAGAGAGAATTTTTGAAATTATTTCAAATGAACTTAAAGAAATAAAAGATAAATTTTGAGACAGAAGAAGAACTCAAGTAGTTGAAGGCGCAGTTTGAGAATTTAGCGCAAAAGATACAATACCAAATGAAGATATTGTAATTACACTTTCCAAAAATTCTTATATCAAAAGAATAAAATCAAATGCATTTCGTCTTCAAAGAAGATGAGGAAAATGAGTAAATGTTGCAGTTAAAGATGAAGATGAAGTTAAAATAATTTTATCTACAAAAAATCATAATGATTTATTATTTTTTACAAATACATGACGAGTTTTTTCGCTCCCAGCTTATGAAATTCCAGAAACTCAAAGAACAGCAAAATGACAACCAATTGTAAATTTACTTTCACTTCAAAAAGAGGAATATGTAACTGCAATTTTGGATAGTACAGAGACAAAATGAACTAATCTTGTTTTAGTTTCAAAAAAAGCTATTGTTAAAAGATTAAATATCTCTGATGTTCAAAATATTCGAGCTTCTGGTCTTATCGTCATGAAACCAAGGCCTTGAGATGATCTTGGTTGGGTAAAAGCTACAGATTGAGTTGATAATGTTTTGATGGTCTCAAAAAAATGAAAAGCAATCCAATTTAGTGAAAAAAAAGTTCGTGTTATGTGAAGAGCTGCTGCTTGAGTAAGATGAATGAAATTATGATCAGACGATAATATTATGGAAGTTGATATAGTAAGAGATCTTGATAAATATGTATTTACAGTTACAGAAAATTGATTATGAAAATTAACAGATATTGAAGAATACAGAGAACAATGAAGATGAGGAAGCTGAGTAAAAGTATGAGCGATTACAAATAAAACATGAGATATTGTTTGAGTTAATTTACTTACAAAAGAAGATAGAAATGATGCTGAAGTTTTATTAATTTCCAAATCTGGTCAAACCATCAGAATAAAAATTGATACAATAAGAATTACGAGTCGTGTTACTCAATGAGTTATCCTTACAAAAATAAAATGAGCGTGAGATATTTTAGTAAGTTCTACTATTATCAGAAAATGATTAGAAGAAGATAATTTAGAAGAAAATATGGAAGAAGATGAAAATATAGAAAGCATTGAAAATATGGAAGAAGAAAAAATTGAAAAAAAAGATAAAAAAGCTAAAAGTCAAAAGTAAAAAGCTAGAAATAAAATATTTCTTTGTTTTTAGAAAGTCAAAAATCAGAAAAATTTCTAATTAAGGGTTAAAATTTGTCATTTTGTATCTAAGTAGAAAAACTTTAAAATTAAGCTTTTCAGATATTCTCAAAAATAGTAAAGTTAATATCTCATAACTTTTTCTTTATGCCAAAAATAAATTTATCCACAAATATATTTAATGAATATCATTCATTTTTTATAAAGTTATTAATAATTTTATTGCTATGATTATTGCTATATTTTATTTATAGCATATCTTCAATTTTAAGTATTTTGTTTTTTGCATTTTTTTTAAATCTTTTATTTACTCCATTTTTAAATAAACTTAATAAATATAAAATTCCTGACTGGCTAGGAATTATTTTTATATATTTAATTTTGATTATATTTATTGGTATATTATTTTTTGCCATAATGCCAATTTTTGTTAAACAGATTTCTACTTTAACATCACAAGTTATACTTTGGACTAATAATTTAAAAATTGCCTACGAAACAAATTGAATTACATGACTTTGATTACCATCTTATTTTAATATATTTCTTAATAAGATAGATTTTATTGATCTTCTTGATTCTATTAAAAATAACTTTTCTACTATTTCCTCATTTTTAAAAAATGGCTTTGAAAACTTTTTTTCTGGTTGAATAGTCGTAATGTTTTCTATCACAAACGCAATAATAAATTTTTTATTGGTTTTTATATTTTCATTTTTTATATCACTCGAAAGAAAACAAATCGTTGAATTTTTTTATAAAATATTACCAGTAAAAATTTCATCTTATATTAAAACAAAAGAAAAAACTATAGTAGAAAATCTGTATTTTTGGTTCAAATGACAAATAATATTATGAATCATAATTTTTACATTAACTTTATTATGACTACTTATTATTAAAATTTTTTGAGTTAATATTGATGAATATTTTACTTTAGCTCTTATTGCATGACTTACTGAATTTATTCCTTATATTTGACCATTTTTAGCCTTACTTCCAGCACTTGCAATAGCAATTTCTTTATGAACAAAAGCTACAATTACAATAATAGTTTTATATGTTATTATTCAACAATTAGAGAATAATGTAGTAGTTCCATATGTGATGAGTAAAGAGTTAAAACTTTCTCCTTTTGCTGTTCTTTTAGCAATGACGATTTGAGCAAGTTTATTTTGAGTTTTAGGTATTATTATAGCAGTTCCTGTTGTTTCTATAATACAAATTTTTATAAAAGATTATATTCAAAAAGATCATAAAAATTTGACAAAATAAATAATAAGAATATAAATCGCTTGATTAATATCTATAAATTTTATGAAAAATTTGGTTTTAAAATATTATTTTTTCTTCTTTTTTAGTTTCATTTTGAGGGGTTTTTAGTGTAATTAATTTTTAAATCACAATAGATCTCCTCGTAAAAAAGGAGATTTTTATTTTTAATCTAAATTATTATGAAAAAAAATTATATTCAAATAAAAAAACATTACTTATATTATTTTTGGTTTTTTTTCTTTTGAATAAGAGGGATTATTTTTGGTTGATTTAGAAGCTAAATCTCATCAAATTATAAAATAATCCCTCACAAAAAAAGGGATTTTTTTAAAATTATTCAAATATTTTAATATTAAAAATCGATACTATGAATAAAAAAATGTTAACATTATGACCTGATTGATCTTATTCTTCAATATTAGCAAAAGAAATTATTAAAAATAAAAAAATTGATCTTATATATGTTAATTCTATTCCGGAAATAATTAAATTAGTAAAACAAGACATTTTTTGTTTAGTGCCAATAGAAAATAGATATTGATGAGTTGTTTCTGATACAATGCAAACTATATATGATGCAAGAGATAAAATAAAAATCATTTGATGGAAATCTTTAGCAATAAAACATGTTTTAGCTATCTTAAAAAATGATAAAATTGAAAATATAAAATCTGTTTATTCTCATCCACAATGATTAAGACAATGTAGAATAAAATTAGATAAAATGCCTAATATTAAACAAATTCCAACTCAATCTACAAATTCTCAAATATGTAATCTAAAAAAATGAGAAGCTGTGATTTGTAGTCAAGAAGCTGCCAAAAAAGCAAATTTAAAAGTAATAGATAAAAGTTTTTGTCCGACAGATAATATTACTCATTTTGCTATAATATGAAGTAATAAACAACAATCGAACTTAGATTTTGAAAATCTAGACTATGATAGAGATATTATAATTTTATCAAATCTGCCAGATACAAAATGAAGTTTAGCAAAAATTTTATCAATAATTGCAGATTCTTGATTATCTCTACATTTTATATTATCATTAGCAAGGTGAGATTCAAAATATGATTTTCCGATTGTAATAGATAGTTGAATTACTGCAAAAACAAAAAAAGAAATTATAAGTTTTTGTTTAGATTTACCAAAAAATCAAATTACAAAAGAACAATTAAAACAATTTATACAAATACTTTAAAATATTTTTACTATATAATTTACAATTTGTGGAAACAATAAATATCTCAAAAGATGAACAAAACAATTTAATAAAAAAGTTAAAAGAAAAAAATAATATAGATTCTCAAAGACTTTTAAGATTACTTTCAATGTCGGATCTTACAAGGACAAAATGAAATCCTGTTGAATTAATAATTAATAGAATTTTAAATATACCAATGTTTGAAGATTTTGATATTATCGAAACTCCTGAAATAGTTCCAGTAGATATTACATTTGACCCATTTAATTTTCCCAAAAATCATCCAGCAAGAAGTAAGAGTGACACTTATTATGTAGATGATAAAAATATTTTAAGAACACATACTACAATAATGTGGTATTATTATTTAAACCATTCTTGAATTAGAGAAAAATTAGATAAAACTTGAGAAGCAAAAGTTTTAAGTTACGGAAAAGTTTATAGAAAAGATGAGATAGATAGTAATCATTATCCAGTATTTCATCAAATAGATTGACTATATATTTGTGAAAAAAATAAAAAAATAATTTGAAAACAAGATCTTGTCGATATTTTAGTTTCAATGGCTAAATCAATATATTGAGAAGATATAAAATATAGAGTAAATGAGGATACTTTCCCTTATACAGATCCTAGTATAGAAATGGAAGTAAAATTTTGAGACAAATGGTTAGAGGTTTTATGAGCTTGAGTTGTGATGCCTCTTGTTATGGCAAATTTCTGACTGGATCCAGATAAATATAATGGGTGGGCATTTGGACCATGAGTAGAAAGACTTGCAATGATAAAAATGGAAGTACCCGATATTAGAATATTTTGGTCAAATGATTCTCGGATTACAAATCAATGGTGAAATCTTGATAAAAAATATATTGAAGTGAGTAAATATCCTGAAATTCCTAGAGATATTTCATTTATTGTTGATAAAAATATTAGTTTAAATAATTATTATGAAATTGTAAGAGATTTAGCTTGAGACTTAGTTGAACATGTTGAATTACTTGATAAATATGAGAATGATGAAAAGTTTTGAAAAGAAAAAATTAGTTATACTTTCAGAATAATTTATAGATCACATGAAAGAACTTTACTGAATGATGAGATAAATGATATTCAAACAAATATTAGAAGTGAAACTGCAAAAAAATTAAATGCAGAATTGCGATAAATAATAAATAAAAGAGTTTATAGTTTATAAAAAAATAATAATGTCATCCTTGTACTTGATAACTCTGTACAGACGTATTGCAATACGTCTCTAACTTTGTACTTTGTACTCTTAATAACGATGGATCCCCGCATTCGCGGGGATGACAGAAAAGGCGGGGGTGGAAGAAAAGACGGGAATGACGGAAAAAAGTTGAGATTGCAAAAATGCAAAAATATTTAAAATTTTAATTTATAACTTTAAAAAATATGTGAGCAACTAAAACTTGAGAAATGATGTCTCCAGAATTAATGAAAGACATACTTCCTCTTACTTCAGAAATGAAAAATACAGTAGAATTATCTTCAAATAATATTAAAGATATTATATCTTGAAAAAATAATAGAATTATTTTAATTATTTGACCATGTTCAGCAGATTATATCGAATCACTTTTAACTTACAGTGAATTTTTAAAAGAATTAAGAAAAAAAGTAAAAGATAAAATAGAAATAGTTATGAGGTTTTATACAGGAAAACCAAGGACAATTTGATGATGGAAATGAAAAATGCACTCTGCTCCTGGTGAAAAATCTAATTTAGGAAATGGTATTTATGAATGTAGAGAAATGGCATTAAAAATTATTGATAATTGAATTCCGATTGCTGATGAAATGTTGAATGCACATATGACTCCTTATGTTGATGATATTTTTTCTTATATCGCTGTATGAGCAAGAAGTACGGAAGATCAATATCATAGAGAAGTAGCCTCATGATTAGATGTCGCTGTTTGAATGAAAAATCCAACTAGTGGAAATATTGAGATAATGACAAATTCTGTAAGAGCTGCTCAAATACCAAGTCATTATAAAATGAGAAAATGATTATATGATAGTACATGAAACGAATATACTCATTGAATACTAAGATGAGGGTATGTCACATGACCAAATTATAGAAGTAAATATATTAAAGAATATATTAAAAATTCAAATTGAATAATAAATCCTACTTTAATAATAGATGCCAGTCATGATAATTGTTTAACTAATTGAAAAAAAGATCCTTTAACACAAATAAAAGTCATAAGAGAAGTTTTGACTCAAATAATTCCAGAACTTATAGAAAATTGATATGATGTAAAAAATCTAATAAAAGGTTTTATGGTGGAAAGTTATATATTTGATTGAAATCAAAAATACATAGATGAAAAAAATATCATTAAAGGAAAATCTTTTACAGACCCATGTATTGGTTTAGAAAATACAGAAAAATTAGTGATGGATTTGTATAAAAATTTAGATTAAATTTATAGTATAAAGATACCATTTTTTAACTATATATAATTTTTTAAGCGACTTAAAAAGTCTATCCCAGGAAAAATATATGCAAATAGTTTTGACAAAATTAATGAATGTTTTATAGTCATATTAAATAATTTATAAAATTATATTATGGAAAAAGAATTATTATGAGAAACCATTAAACAAAATAGTGTCCTTTATAAAGAATGAAGTGCTTGCAATGTTAACTATGAAAATATTATGCCAGAAGAAGAATACAAAAAAATAATACAAGAATTTTTATGAGAAAAAGTTTCTAAGGAGGAACTAGAATTAAGAAAATTATTAGTAGCTCTTAATATTGATCTAGAGTATCATTTTAAATTAAGACTAAAAAAACCAAAAAGAACTAAAGATAATTTTTGACTTTATCCTGATTTTGTACTTGAAGCTATGGAATGAATAGAATTTTATTGAATGCCATTTTTGAATTACATTGTAATTGCTACATATTATCTCGTAGAATTATTAAAATCTAATTGAAATAAAGAAGCTGCCGATTGGGTTTGTAAAAACGAAAAATGGTCAAATGTAACCGTATATTTTAATGAAGTCAACGTTCTGGGACTAGTTTCAAAAAATGAAGAGATTGATTGTTATAATACTGTTCCAATTAAAAAGATTAATTGAATAATAGATTGAGTAAAAGATGAGGTTGAAAAAATAGGAGGTCCTATTAAATATGTTTCTACAAGATGAAATACTACAGAATATTCTTTTTCGGAAGCTATTATGAGATGATCATGAGTTGACTGATGATTATTTTTGCCAAAAAACATTCCTCAAATTTCTCTTGAAGAGATTAATAAAATGCAATCTCAAAGCTATGCATATATTGCACAAATGATTTTTGAAAAATTTAATACCTGAATAAAACCAGATATAATTAAAAGTATTTTAGAAAAAGCTTATAATAAGAAGAATTTTCATGGTTTTAAAGAAATAACACCTCTTCGTACCTTAAAAGGGAAAAATGGAGAAGAAAGAATATCTATTTTGGAGCTTGGGAAATGACCAACTTTTGCTTTTAAAGATATGGCATTACAAGTATTTTTTCAATTACTAGGAGTAGCTTTGAAAGAAAAAAATGCCAAAGAACAAACAAATTACAAACAAGCGATTATCTGATCAACTTCTTGAGATACATGAAAGGCAGCAATTGAATGATGTGCTTGAGTCGAAGGTTTACAATGCGTTTTTGTTTATCCAAAATGAGGAGTTTCTGCTATACAAGAGAAGATGATGACTACCCAAAAATGAGATAATGTTTGAGTGATATGAATAAACTGAAATTTTGATGACTGACAAAAAGCAGTAACAAAAATTCTTAATTCGGAAGATTTTAGAAAATATATGAAAGAAAAAAACAATACGCTTATTACATCTGCTAATTCTATAAATTGGTGAAGATTAATTCCTCAGACAGTATATTATTTTAGTGCATATAGTCAGTTACTCAGAAATAAAAAAATTAAACCTTGAGAAAAAATTAATTTTGTAGTACCTACTTGAAATTTTTGAAATATATTTGCTTGATATTATGCGAAGAAAATGTGATTACCAATAGATAAATTAGTTTTAGCAAATAATGAAAATGATGTTTTGGATTACTTTATAAAAACATGAAAATATGATATTTCCGATAGAGTATTAATAAAAACTTCATCTCCTTCTATGGATATTTTAATATCAAAGAATTTAGAAAGAATGCTTTTTATGGTTACCGATTGAAACTCAGAAAAAGTAAGAACTTGGATGGAAAGCCTAGAAAAAGATAAATTTTTTGAAATAGATAATGAAACTTTGGTTAAAATTCAAGAAACTTTTGTAAGCTCTGCAGCAAGTAAAAAACAAACAGTGCAGTCTATAGCTAAAACATATAATGAAAATAGATATATATTAGATCCTCATTGAGCTGTGGCTATGAAAGTTGCAAGAGAATTGGAAGAATATCTTGAGTGACAAATTGTAGTTTTGGAAACTGCAGAACCCCTAAAATTTCCAGAAGCTGTATATGAAGCGATTATCTGAAAAGTTAATTGAAAAGATTCTTTTGAACTATTAAAAGAAATCAAAAATCATGTTTGAGATATGTTATTTTTACCAGAAGAAGTAATGGCTTTACAAGAAAAACAAGATATCCACACAAAAGTTGTAAATGCAGATGAAAAGAGTATAAAAGAAGGTTTTATAAATTTTATAGAAAATAGGATTTAATCTATGATTTTTAATAATTGTTTGAATTGAATATTAATTATTTTGCATCTTTACTAGAAGATTGTTGGCATTTAAAAAGCTTGTTAAGAATAAGAATCAAATTTTTTTATAATTCAATGTTATTTTTTCAATATTTCCATTTATATTCCTTATCATAAAAATTAAAAATTTACTTTTACTTAGTAACATTT
>CAZFLS010000020.1:0-12106 GCA_964518815.1 uncultured Candidatus Peribacteria bacterium | reverse complement strand
TTATTGATTGAAATGAATTATTTAATAAATTATGAGTTTAGATGTATAAAGTAAAATTTCATAAAATAGTTGAAAAATTTTTAGAAAAAAAGGATAAAAAATTCTTGTTTAATTTTAAGTCACATATTATAAAATTATGTGAAAATCCATTTAATAATAATCTTGATATTAAGCCTTTTAATTAAAAACCTTGATCTTTTAGATTAAGAATATGAAAATACAGATTTTTATATACTATAGATAAAGAGGAGATTTTAATTTTCTTTTTTGATGCAGATAGTAGAGGAGATATTTATTAAGCAAATCTGATGCAACGAAGTGGAGTGAAAAATCGCTTATATGTCCGTTTTAAAGTAAAGTTTTATTAGCATTGGAGTTAAGGGATCCTCGCTTCGCAAGGATGACAGATTGAAGAAGATTGAGAAATTATTTATACTATCCTATTTAAATAAGGTTTTACTAACCCAAAAGTCTAGGGGATTCCTCCGCTAGCTAGCGGAGGAATCCCGGATTGGAGAGAGATTCTCGGTTTTGCAAAACATGATGTATTAAAGAAGGATCCCATCCCAGTTTAAAAAAACCGGAGTGGGATGACAATTAAAGGTTATCGGCTTAAAACTGATACATCCATGTTTTTAGATTATTTCTTAAATTTCTAAATAGGTTTTTTTATAAGCATCCAAATATTCAATTACTGAATTGATAATTATTTGTCATTCTAAATTGAAATTTGAGTTTTTTAGTCTTAAAGTTAAATCTAATTTAAGAAAATTTAATTTTGATATAATCTCAAATTTTGAAAAATCAGATCATTTTTTGATATTTTTAAAAAGATTTTTTAATGCTTGAATTTTGTATTTTGCATATTTGTCATTTTCAATTTTTTTACATTCTATTTTATCAAATTTTTCTTTTATTAAATAACATAGATAAGGATCTTTTTCTAATTTTTTTTCCAGATAATATTGATATTTTGTAGTTTTATTATTTCATAAAAAATTTTCACTAGTAAGTATATTTCAATTTTTAAATTCAAAAAGTGAACTTATTATTCAGTGTAATTCTATCATTTCTTCTTCGGTAATCCATTTTTTTGAATCTATAATTTTTTTTGGAATTTCAAAATATATACTTGGATCTTTTATGATTTTATAATCGTTAAAAATATCAAGTATTGCTGGATAAACAAAATTTTTTTCTGAATCTATAGCAGTCCAATCAAGTTCTCAAATTTGGGATCTATCTGTAAGTCATTTTGTTACGTCAGCATTAAAATAAATTCAGCCAATAATACTTGGATCTAATAATAAATTATGTAACTGATTTAACCATATATTTTTTTCTAAAGTTCAATTTGCGGGATATTCTTCTAATATTCAAAAATGATTTTTATTATAAATTTCTATAGCCTTTTTTGGGTCATATTTTTCTTTATAATAAATACTTGTAGTTCAGGATTCATCTATAAAAATGGGTTTTCAAATTTTTTTCATTCTATTTAAAGTCCAATATCAAGGTTCATTTATTACTTCCATCGGAGTTCTCCAATTTGCCCAAGATTCACTTCTAGCTCATTTTCACCAATTATATATTGTCACTCAAATAATATCTACATAATCATCCCCTGGATAATAATCTTCAAAAGTAAGACATCAGGTTTCTTCTTTTTGTTTTTGATTACAGGTAATTACGGGAGTTCCTTGATTTATAATTGCACCTGGTATAGCAGGTAGATCCTGACTATTTATAGAAAAATCAAATAAAATATTTGATCTATCCAATCACTCATCGCGTGACCAATTCCAAACCATTTTCCAAAAAATAGGAAAACTAGCTGGATCAGATGACCAACTATACCATCCGCCATTCATTTCGTGAAGAAATCTAAAAATTACTTTTACATCAAGTTTTTTTATTATTTTAAAAAGACTCTTATATTTTTCTTCCCATCATTTGTGTTTAGGATCTTTCATAAGCTCGGATAATGAATATCAAAATGGATTTATATCTATATGATAAATTCTATCTTTACCAAGATTTTTAAAAGTTTTGATTAATTTTTCTTGTTCTCATCTGTTAAAATCATCATATATTATAGATACTATAGGGACATAAACACCAAATTTTTTTTCAAGTTTTGGTATAATATCATAATCATTATCTTGTAACCTCAATCAAAATAAATAAAAATTTTCTGAAGCAAATACTGATAATGGATTTAAAATAAAAGTTGCTAGCAAAACTAGCGAAAGAAATTTTTTCATTGGTTTTAAATTTTAAGAAAATTTTTTATAATTTTTTATATCGTCTAAAGAATCTATGCTAATTTTTGTATCAATAATCTTACCTCAAATATCGAGATATATTTTAGTTTCTCATGATTTTTGTTTGCATAAAAATTCTTTTATTTCGAGCAAGTCTTCTTTTGTAGAACTAGAGTCTATTTTTAAAATATAACTTTCTTCTTTTTGTATTTTTGGTTTTTCTTTTTCTTCTTCTTTAATTACTGATAAATCTTCAAGCTTATCTACTACAAAATTTACTTTGTCATTTTCATCAAATAAATTGAGTTCTTTCGCTTGATTTCTTATAAATGTGATAGTAGTAGTACGAATATTATTTGCAATTACTGAAATTTCTTCTATTTGTTCATTTAATTTTAAGAATCACTCAACCATAATAATTTTTGTTTCTTCAATTTGGGAAGAAAATTTATCATAATCTTTTGGGAATATAGTTATATTAAATTTAAAATCAAAACTATCGCAATTCACTACAAGCATCATTTTTCATGCTTTTGTTTGAATTTTTCTAATATTTGTAATAACTCAAAAAAATCTTACTTTTTTATTGTCATTATATCATTTATTTTTTTTCTCTATTTTTTCTAAATTAGGTTGTTCTTCTTCCATGGGTTCTTTATTATTTTTTTGTTCAATAACTCAAGATATATCTTCTGAAGTCGCAACTTCATTTGTTCAGGATTCATTTTCTTCAATAAATCAAAACTCATTTTCAATAAGTTCATAAGTTTTTGTCTCCAGCTTTTTTTTGAATTCATAAACGTGAGATAATCAAGAAGATTTTTTTAATATGTAATTTTTTAATCAATCAAGAGGATGACCGGTAATTGTATAACCTATAATTTGTTTTTCTCATTTAATTTTTTCTTCAAAAGACATGAGATGTGTCTCTTCTAAATTAAATTTTAAATTATCAAAATTTTCTCATCAAGAATCAAATAATCAAATTTGATTAGTTTTATTTTTTTGTTGATTTTCTTTTGAAAAAGCTGTCATTTTTGATATAGAAGCCAAAATACTAGCTCTTTCTCAAAATACATCTAATGCTCAACTTAAAGTAAGAGCTTCAAGACTTTTTTTGTTAATTACATCGCCTCATGTGTTTATTATAAAATCAATTAAAGACTCATAAGGCTTTGTTTCTCTTCAATTTTTAATAGTTTCAATGGGTCAATCTCAAAGTCATTTTATTGCTTTTAATCAAAAACGAATATTATTTTTATCTATATAAGTGAAGTGTTTCATTGATTCATTTATATCTGGGGCAAGAATATTTATTGATTTTGCTTTACACTCATCTATCTCCAAAGTAATTCTATCCATATCTTCTTCATCTGATACCATAAGAGATGTCATAAATTCTGTAGGATAATGTGCTTTTAGATAAGCCGTTTCATAAGCAATCATTGCATAACAAGCAGCATGAGATTTATTAAAACCATATCATGCAAAAGGTTCTATAATTTCTTCAAATATATATTTTGCAAGTTCTCAAGGGTGACCTAGATTATTAACGGCCGCATCTATAAATTTTTGCTTTTGTTCCATAAGAAGATCCGCTTTTTTCTTTCATATAGCTCGTCTTAAAATATCTGCTTCTCACAAAGAAAATCATGCAAATTCTTGAACTAATTGCATAATCTGTTCTTGATAAATTGCAATTCATTGAGTTGGTCTTAAAATATTCTCAAGTGAAATATGAGGATATTTAACTTTTTCTCTTCAGTGTTTTCTTTCGATATAAGTTGGAATATATTGTAAAGGTCATGGCCTATAAAGAGCAACCATTGCTATTATATCTTCAAATGTATTAGGTTTAAGATCTTTCAAATATCTCCTCATTCAATTTGATTCAAATTGAAATACTCAAGTAGTGTCTCAATCGGAAAATAACTTAAAAACTTTTTTATCTTCATAGCTAATTTTTAGTAAATCAATATCTTTGTCATGATTTTTTTTGATAATTGCAAGACATCTTCTTATAATTGTAAGATTTCTAAGTCATAAAAAATCCATTTTAAGAAGTCATAAATCTTCTATTGGATATTGAGAAAGTTGAGTAACCGTTGTTGTTTCATCTTTTGGAGGATGTTGCAGAGCACAAAAATTTGTAATTTTTTCTGGAGCAATGATTACAGCACAAGCATGTACTCAAAGTTGTCTTACAGATCATTCAAGTTTCATAGCATTATCTATGAGTTTTTTATATTTATCATTACTGTTGTAAATATTTCTAAATTCTACACTTTCTTCTAATGCATCTTTTATTTTTATTCAAGGCCTTGCAGGAATTAATTTTGCAAGATTATTCATTTCTGCAAAAGATACTCATAAAACTCTTCAAATATCTTTTACTGCAGCTCTTGCAGCCATTGTACCAAAAGTACAAATCTGAGCTACACGATCTTCTCAATATTTTTTCTTTACATAATCTAATACTTTCCATCTTCATTCATCACTAAAATCCACATCGATATCAGGCATTGTTACTCTAGCTGGATTCAAAAAACGTTCAAAAAGTAAAGAATATTTTAGAGGATCAATATCTGTTATTGATGATAAAAATGCCATAAGTCATCATGCTACAGATCATCTACCAGGTCAAACCGGAACATCATTTTCTTTTGCCCATTTTATAAAATCAGCTACGATTATAAAATATCAATTAAATCACATCAAGTTTACTACTACAAGTTCATATTCTAATCTTTCTATAATTTCTTGTTGAGATGGATTTAAATTAGTTATTATTTCATTTTTTTTATCTGTATAGTAAGATTTTGATAAGTTTTTTAATTCTTCAAATGACATTTCAGAAAGCTTTTTTTCTAATATAGGAACTTCTATTTTTTTTATAAATTCAAATATTGTTTTTTCATCAAATCCAAAATTATAACGATAATTTAATCATTTAATACACATATATCTTAAGTACCACTCTTCTTCTTTTAATTTCTGTAATCCCTTATCTTCGACTACTTCTTTTCTATACCTATCAAGAATCTCTTTTTCTTGTTTTTGTAGCTCACAATTAGGCAAAAGAAGTTTTCCGTATGGAATTTCAATATTAATTTTTTCATTTATTTCTGAAGTATTAGAACAAGCTTGAGGAGCATAAGAAAAGATTTCCTCCATTTCTTCAGCCTTTCTTAAAGAATAATTTCATTCTATTAAAGTAGGTCTATCTGGATCATCTAAAGCTCTTCAATCTCAAATACAAAATAATAAATCTTGAGCTTCATTATCATTTTCAGTTAAATAATGGACATCATTTGTAGCTACTAATTTAAATTGATATTTTTTTGATAAATTTAATAAATATTCATTTATTTTTAATTGATTTGGTCTGTCTGAATGTTCTTGAATTTCTAGATAAAAATCATCTTTTCAAAATAAATCCTGATAAAAATTCACTCTTTCTACTATATAATCTTCACTTTTTCAAGTGGAAATATGTTGAGGAATTTCACCAAGATAACTTCATGATAATCAAATTAAATTTTGACTATATTTTTTGAGAGTTTCAAAATCAATTCTAGGCCTATAATAAAATCATTCAAGAAATGAAAAAGTCACAAGTTCTATTAAATTTCTGTATCAATCAAGATTTTTTGCAAGAAGAATTATATCAAAATATTCATTATCCTTATCTTTATTTTTTATTCATTTTTTTGAAATAGAAACTTCTACTCAGATTATAGGATTAATTCAGTTTTCTTTACAAGCTTTATAAAATTCAAAAGCTCAATATAAATTTCAAGTATCTGTAATAGCAAGTCCAGTCATTCCAAGTTCTTTTGCTCTTTTTACAAATTCTTTTGGTTTTCAAAGTCATTCTAGAATTGAATAATTTGTATGTAAATGAAGATGAACAAAAGACATTAGGTAGTTTGTAAAATTGTAAAGTTTACCCTGTTAAATAATTTAAATTTTTTTAATTAATCTTTTAGTATTGTATTTATACTTTAAAAATTTAAAATTTAACAGGGTGAATAAAGTAGTAGATTTTTTTATTATACTTAACTTGAATTGATTTTTCGTTTTTTTAGATTTATAGTTTATAAATAATATATCTATAAAGATTTTTTATTCAAGTTGAATAGAAAAATTTGTAATTACATTATTTACATTTGAAAGAATATTATTTTATATATAATAAAAAAATCAAATAAAAAGATTTATTTTATATATTAAATTTGATTAATGAACTTTTTTTCTAAATTACTTTCTTTTAAGAGTAAATTTGAGATACCTTTTGAAACTTTGAATAATATATATATTTCAAAAGATGCAATTTTGAATAATTACGATTTATTTTATGATTTAAATCCTTGATGTAAGATTTTTCCTGTACTTAAAGCAAATGCATATTGACATTGAATTAAAGAAATAGCTAAAATTTTAAATGCAAGAAAGATAGATTATTTGGTTGTTGATAGTTATTATGAAGCTTTAAAAATAAAAGAAGTTAGCGAAACCCCTATTCTACTTATTTGATATACGATGCCAATAAATTTTAAAGCTATGGATTTTTCTTGAATTAGTTTAGTTTTATCAGACATAAATTCTTTGAAAGAATTAGTTAAACTTAATAAAAAAATTAAAATACATTTAAAAGTTGATACTTGAATGAATAGACAGTGATTATATATAGAACAAATTCCAAATTTTTTAAAAGAATTAAAAAAAAGTAATAAGATATTATTAGAATGAATTTGTAGCCATTTGTCTGATGCAGATAATATAGATAATCATTATTCTGATATGCAAGAGAATAAATTCCAAGAAGTAATTTCTATAATTGAGAAACAAGGATTTAATTTAAAATATAAACATTTAGCTGCTTCGGCTTGATGAGCAAAAAGATATTGAAATAATTCATGTAATGCTATAAGATTAGGAATATCTTTGTATTGAGTAAACCCATTACAAACAAAAGATCCTTGATATAAAAGACTCAAAGAATTAAAGTTAGCACTAAAATTTGAATCAACTGTTATAATTAAAAAATTTTTAAAAAAATGAGAATTTGTTGGTTATAATTGTACTTTTAAAGCATTGAAAGATACCAATATTTGAATAGTACCAGTTTGATATTATGAATGAATTTCTAGAAAATTAAGTTCAAATTTTTGCTATACTTATAAATGACAAAAATTTCCTATCATATGAAGAGTATGCATGAACCTAACAATTATAGATTTATGAAAGAGTAATATTAAAGTTTTTGATAAAATAGATATTATTTCAGATGACTCAAAATCATGTAATTCTATCTATAAAATGGCAGAAAAATCAGAAACAATTCCTTATGAGAGTCTTACAAAATTAGCAGAAAGCATAAGAAGAATTATTGTTTAAAATATGAGAGATAATACCTAAAACATGTATTAATTTGATTAATAATTTCTTTGGTAAACCTATTATCAAATATCTAATTTTTAATTACTAATTTCTAATGAATGTTTTTAATGATTTAATGTCTAAATGTTCTATTATTGTAGATGATTTTAAGTATTAGAAATTTGAAATTTTATTAGAAATTAGATATTTGTAATTAGAAATTTCTAAGTGTTAATTTTTCTGATTAAAAGTATAATTAGTTAATCCAGATTGTTTATAAAAATTTGTTTGAGCTACACAATTTTTTGGACTTGAAATATAATCAAATTTTATCTTAGTTGTTTTGCCTACATCAGTATTTAAATAAAAATTAAATATTATATAGTTTGGGTTTGAATTGTCTTCTTTGATATTTTTATTGTAGGTATTGGTTAGTTTACTTCATGCAGGAACCAAGAGTCTCACGTATTGTCTATTTTCTCATCCTCATTCAATACGCATTAGCCTGTCTTTTTCTTTTCAATTAGTAATACGTAAATATTTCAGTATTTCTCTTATTTCATCTCTTTGAGGAATTCAAAAAGTATGAGTTGATGTAATAATAAAGTTATTATTTAAAATACATCAAGTTCATACGGATTTTGTACTGTTTATTTCAAAATTTCTAGTCATATATCTATCCGATTTATTTCAAGAAATAGATGTAAATATTGGATAAACCCAATTACCATTATCTTGTTTCCAAGTTTCAAAAATATTAAAAGAATCAAAGAATTTTTGTATTTCTGAATCTCTAGAAGCTATAACTATTTCTCATTTTTTTAAATTATCTAAAATGATGTCCAAATATCCTACAAAGTCTTTTTTATCTAAAAGATGTTTTTCAAGTTTTTCCGAAAAAGAAAATAAAATATCTTTTGGTGAAATAGTTGCATTAAATTTATTTTCTACCAAAGTTGACATGATGATTGAAAAATTATCTGGAGTAATATCCATATTTATCTCGTCCATATGAATACTTCAATATTTTTTTAAAAAGTCTTTTACTAAAGATTGATTTATTCAAATTACAGTATTTAGACTTCAACCTCAGGCTTTTTCATAGAAAAAATTAATTTTTTCTGCACTTTTTAAAAATTCTTCACTGTAATTTGCATCACGCAAACCATGATTTGGAGAAATTATATTTAATCATTCTGGAGGTTTTTCTTTATAAGGATAAAGATGCCAATCATAATAATAAACATCTTTTTTATCATAATTTATTATATTGCCCTTATATAATTCTACAGTAACAACACTTCAAGGAAATCATCAATTTGCCCTTATTTCATCCTGATTTTGATTTAATATCAAATACCTTTGAGGAGAAGTATCTCAAAGTATATTATAGATAACTTGGTTGTTTAATAAAAAGAAATCTAAATAAGATTGTCATTTTCAAAGTATTTTTAAAATGCTTTGAAATTTTGTATCAAGTGCCGGTTCATTTAATGAATCTATTCTAGAATAATATAAAATGGCTTTTTTAATATAGTTATTGATTTTTTCAATACTTGGTTGTTCTTGTTTTAAAAAATTTGTAATTTTTAAATTTTTATATTTTGCAAGTCAAGTTAATTTTTCTTTATTTAAAGGCAAAGATTTTTGCGTTTCTTTTTCTAAATCTCAATAAATATTTGTAATAATAACTCCGGCTTCTCAGATCATTAGTCATCATTTAATTACATTATTTGCAAGATATACAGAAGGATTTGAATAAAATATATTATTTCAAAAAAAGTTTATAGGAGCAAAAATGATAGAAATAAAATTAAAACTATTTCTTATTTTTATTGTTTCACTTTGTAAAATAGTAGGATCTTTTATATCCTTTAGACTATATATTTTTTGATATTGAGTAATAACTTCCGTTTGTATATAATTTTTCAATCAAATTAAAAATATAACTAAAGAAATACCAATAAGTGTTGAAATAAGTGATACTTTTACTCACAAACTCCATGATTTAATAATAATTTTTTTATTTTTTGAAAAATATTTTTTTCATTTTTCTTTAATGCTTAATGGAAGATTATAAATATCAGGATAAGTTTTTGTAGATATGATAGGTTCTAAATATCTTATATCAATAGAATTTTTTGCTATATCACATAAGCAACTAGATAAATTTATGGGATCAGTATGAAAATGAAATTTATTTTTACTCATTAAAATTCATTTAAAAAAAGATACATTAATTCTTTCTTTAATATCTATTAATTGATCATCGTGCAGAGCTTTTATTTTTAGTTTTAATCTTTTTTTTACATTTAAAACACTATCCAATCAACTAAAGATATCAGTAAATATTTTCTCTTTATTTAAGTAAATAGCTCTTATTTTAAAAGCATGAAAAAATGGTCTAGTATCAATATGCATAGAACTTTCTCATTCTTCAAGAGAATAAACATCATTAATTATGTCATTTTGTTTTTCCTCAAACATTATTTATAAAATAGTTAGAATTTATGTTATTATGTGATTCAAATCAATAAATCAAAAAATTGACACTATTTCTGATTATATATAAAAAAACTAAATTCAAAGTTAAAACTTTTGACAAATTAATAAAAATACACATAAAAATTATATTGTGTATCTAAATCAGAATTTGTTTACGTTTTTTTTCTTTTAATACAGGCTTAGAAATTAACCCCTCTTCCCTCCCTCTATTCGATTAAGATGAATTAATCAATTTTGTTTAAAATTATTTTGGTTTATAAAAACAAAACAATACTTTTCTCAATGAATTCTAAATTACATTTTTTACTTCTTAAATCTATTGTTAAAAAAATAATTTTGACTTTTTAATAATTTATCTTACTATCAAATTAATATTTTGTCATTATTAAGATGCTATGAAATCAGATCTGATTATGACTTCCTCTTTTATAACAGAAAAATTTATAGATATTTATAATGATTTTTTTGCATCAAATGATCTTATTGTAAGTTGAAATAATATTTTAACTTGGTGAGTTTGAATTTCTCATTGAATGAATTTATTAAGAATAAAACAAAAAGTCCCTACAAAAACATACTGCTGAATTAAATTGAACTCAAGTTGAAAAGTAAAATTTAATAAAATTTTTAGTTTTAATGTTTTAGAGCAAGTATTTGAAGATTTAGAATATAGTAAAATATATAGTCAAGATTCTGAAAGAATACAGGATTTTATTGAACAATACTTAAAGGATAATTGATTTAATAAATGAATAGAATTTAATTTTTTATGAGAAAATCCTAGATGACATTGATTTTGATTTTCTTGAGTATCTTCAACTCTCATCGCTTTTATTATTTATTTAGTTCTAGAAAAAATTGATTTAAAAGTTTTAGAAGATTATGATAATTTTTCAAAAATGCCAATTTTTGAGGAACTTCATAGATTTAGCTGGAAAATTTCACAATGCATGTCTTATTGAAAAAGCTCATGATCTACAAATCATACTGTTATGATAAATGATTGGTCACCTCAAATTTATTTCACAGAAGCATTTAAATTAAAGCCAAAAAAAGAATTATGTGATGATAAAAATTGTATAGAAAATTTCAAAGAATTAGATAATGTTTTTGTCTATAAGGATAAAATAATAAATTTTTTATGAATCTGAAATAATATTAATGAATTACCTATAGATTACTGAATTATTTTTACGGGTTTTGAACATACTTTTAAGGAAATAGAAGCAATTCAAGAAAATATAATGAATTCTAATAAAAAACTAAAAGATTTTATTCAAAAAAAATTGCAATATTTAAACTTGAAAAATTTAGATAATTTTAATTTTTCAAGTTTTTTTAAAGAAGATGAAAATGAAGTATTTTTAGCTAACATTAACGATATAAATTTTAAATTATTAAGCTGATTTAGTTATATTTTTGAGAATATTTATGATGATGAAAGCGCAGAAAAATTTGTTGATATTATTAGAATATACTGATTAATTAATTATTTTTATGAAAAAAAGAATAAATTGTTTGCTGATATACAATATTTATTCAATAAAAATAAAACTTATGAGGATGAGGTTATTTGATTATGTCCATTTAATATTGGCAAAAGTTGATGAAGCATGCTTTTTACTATGAAATATAATAAAAGTAGAGAAACTCTAAAAAAAGTCATTGAGATACTAAAAAATGAATGAAATTGAAATATATTTCTTGAATATGCGTCTTGGAGAGATTGAAATTCTTCTGATTGACTAAAACTTGAACAATATATAAAAAAACAAGTATTTTCTAGATTTATAAAAGAAGATAGTTTACTTTTTATTGATAATAAATGAAAAACGTATGTATGAGATTATGATAGTATTTTAGAAAATGAAAAAACTTGATTATTACTTGATAAAATAAAATGAAAGATTTATTTGAATTGAATAATTCAGTGAGTTGATCAATGTATGGTATAT
>CAZFLS010000019.1:0-12290 GCA_964518815.1 uncultured Candidatus Peribacteria bacterium | reverse complement strand
GGACTTAACATTTCAAGATGCTAAGAATTTTTTGGTATATAAAGAAAAAAAATCAAAAATTTTTCTTAAACAATTAAATGACTTTTTTGAAGAAAGGCTTAAAAATAGTAAAGATAGGGAAAAGAAAATTGAAAATTTGTTTTATTTAATTTTAGTAAAATTAAGAACACATTCCATAGAAACCCATCAAGTAAAAAAATATTTTTTTGAATTACATTCTCTTATTATAAGTTTATTATTTGAAAAATTTTGAAAATCAGCTTCAATATTTTTTTCTAAAATTCCAATAAAATTTCTAAAAAATTTTGATTTCGAAGTTGATATTAATTTAAAAATATTAAGCAGTAGAGTCAAAATAAACGAAATAAAATCCTTTATCTATATATGTTCTTATTACATACAAGAATTAGAAAGAAATTATAAAAATATTTGAATGTCAGAAAGAGTTACTGATTTATACATTTTAAAAATGGATATTAGGAAACATGAACACTTTATTAATAAAAATTTTAAAGGATTTATCTGATTAATAATTTTTAAATTTATTTCTTGATATGGTACAAGCCTTATTCGTCTTAGTTGTACTTGTTTTGTTTCAGTTGTATTTTTTGCTTGAATGTATTGGATTGCTGATTATTTTTCTCCACCAAACATAAGAATGATTAAAGATTTAGGTGATTATTCAAATTATTTTTTTAATTCTCTTGTGACAATAACAGGTCTTGGTATAGATGCTAGCCCTATGAATTGATTTCAAAGACTTGCTATGGGTATTAATACAATATATGGAATGATAGTTTTTGGATTTTTGTTCAATGTTATTTCTACAAAATTATCAATGAATGAATAAAAATAGTACAAAGTACAAAGTTATCAAGTTATCTAGTACAAGGTAAAGTCAAAAGTCAAAAAAATTTCTAATATCTAATTTTTAATTTCTAACAAAATCTAAAATTTCTAATTTCTCATATGTCAAGTCAAAATAAATAAAAGAGTAAAAATATAGAAGAAATTTAATCCAGTTTAAGTCTTGTAATTGCTAAAAATCATTATCTGTCATTTCTGACAATCATAAATTACAAGTCAAAGACTGAAAATATTATTTTTTTTGAAGAAGTAATCTTTTTGAATTTCTATCTTAAATTAAAATTTGAATTTTTCTAAAAATCCTTATATTTAAAAAGTAGTTTATAAAGTTTATAAAGTTTATAAAGTAATTAATTTTTTAATTATCAGTTTCCTTTTTTGGCTTATATAATAACTTTTTAATCTTTTATTTTCTATACTTTTTTACTTTTAATTATTTTTTATGGAAGAATTTGCAAAAAAATATAATCCAAAAGAATTTGAAAATGAAATATACAAAAAATGGGAAAAAGACTGAAAATTTAAACCAAACAATTCTGCTAGCAAAAAAACATTTTATATTCCTATGCCTCCTCCAAATGTAACAGGAAACTTACATATTGGACATGCTCTTACAGCAACTCTTGAAGATATAATGACTAGATATCATCGTTTGAAATGAGATGTTACTTTATGGGCTCCAGGTACAGATCATGCATGAATTTCTACTCAAAGCGTAGTAGAAAAAAAATTAGCAAGCTCTTGAATAAAAAGAGTAGATTTATGAAGAGAAAAATTTCTTGAGGAGGTTTGGAAATGGAAAGATGAATATGCTGCAAATATAAATAATCAAACAAGATTAATGTGAGCTAGTTGTGATTGGAGCAAAGAAAGATTTACTTTAGATGAATGACTTAATAAAATAGTAGAGCATGTTTTTTGTGATTTATATAAGAAAAAATTGATTTATAAGTGAGAATATATGGTAAATTATTCTCCAGCACTTGAAACGGTAGTTTCTGATATAGAAGTTGTTTATAAAGAAGAAAAAGCTAATTTATATTATATTACTTATTTTATAAGTTGATCAGATAAAGAAATAGTTGTTGCTACTACAAGACCAGAAACTTTACTTGCAGATCAAGCTGTAGCAGTAAATCCAAAAGATAAAAGATACAAAAAAATGATATGAAGAAAGGTTATTTTACCTATTGTAAATAAAGAAATTCCTGTTATTTGAGATGAAGCTGTAGATAAAGATTTTGGTACCTGAGCACTCAAAATTACTCCAGCACATGATCCTACGGATTTTAAAATCTGAAAAGTTCATAATTTAAAACTTGATTATAAGGTGATTGATAAAAACTGAATAATGACAAAAGAAGCTTGAATTTTTGAAGGACAAGATATAATTACAGCAAGAGAAAATATAGTAGAATTACTTAGAGCTAAATGAAATTTAGTAAAAATTGAGCCATATACGCACAAAGTTTGATATTGTGAAAGAAGCTGATGTAAGATAGAATCTGTAATATCTACTCAATGGTTTGTAAAATCCAGTGAATTAGCAAAAAAAGTTATTAAATGATATAAAAATAAAGAATTTATAATAGTTCCAGATAAATTTAATAAAATTTTTGAAGATTGGATTTATAATCTCAGAGATTGGTGTATATCTCGCCAACTTTGGTGGGGACATCAGATTCCTGCTTATTATGATGTTAAAACTTGAAAACTTTTAGATGTAACTCAAGATCCAGAAAAACTTTATAAAAAATATGGCAAAGAAAATGTAAAAAGAGATGAGGACGTTCTTGATACATGGTTTTCTTCTGCGCTTTGGCCTTTTTCTATTTTGGATTGGGATCCAAAAACTCCATGAAAATTATTTAAACAATTTTATCCGGCGCAAGTACTAGAAACTGGTCACGATATTTTAACTTTTTGGGTAATAAAAATGTTACTTATGGGTTATGAGTACACTCAAAAAACACCATTTAAAACTATTTATCTTCATGGTCTTATTTTTGATGAAAAAGGTAGAAAAATGAGTAAATCATTATGAAATGGTATAAATCCTGTTGATCTTATAAAAGAATATAGTACAGATGCGTTAAGATTGAGTCTTGTTATTTGAAATACACCTTGAAATAATTTAAATTTTTCTGTAAAAAATACAGAATCATATAGTATATTTTTGAACAAGTTATGGAATGTTGCCCGTTTTGTTTTTACTAATGTTTGAAAAATAGATAAAGATTATGATAAATTACATGATAAAATTTTAAAAAATTACAAAAAATTGTTGAGTCATGAAAAATGGATTATTTCTCGTCTTGTTAATACTGTAGATATTGTTACTACTTGAATGGAAAAATATAATTTTTCTTTCGTATGATTTGATTTGATAAATTTTACAAAAGATGAGTTTGCAGATTTTTATATAGAAGAATATAAACTTACAAAATCTGAATCAGAATTTTGAAATGATGTTTTATCTTTTGTAATGTTGTCTTTGTTAAAATTATGGCATCCATATATACCTTTTGTTACAGAAGAAATATACTCTATATTAAGACCTACTGAAACTTTGATTGATAATTCTTGGCCTAAATTAAAGTTAAAAAGAAATATAGAAATAGAAAAAGATATGTGAATTATTTATGAAATTATAAAAACTGTTAGAAATATTCGTGCAGAAAAAGTAATTAATCCTTGAAATTTGGTAGATGTTATTTTTAGAGTTACAAAAACATATAATGATTTAATTAAAGAAAATAAAAAAATTATTTGTTGACTTGCAAAAATTTGAGATTTAAATATTCTTGATAAGAATAAAGATATTGACAAATGAAAATATTCTTATTGAGTAGTTGAAGCGATTGATATTTTTGTAGATGTTTGATCAGGATTGAATATTGAAGAAGAAAAACAAAGACTTAGTGTTCAAATTGAAAATAAAAAAGATTATATTAGGATAATTGATCAAAAATTACTTAATGCTGATTTTATAAAAAGAGCTCCAGAAAATATAATAAGAGCAGAACAAGAAAAAAGACAACAAGCTCAAGAACAGCTTAAAAAACTTGAAGAAAAATATAATAGCTTATAACTACATTTTATGTTAATTCCTATTTTAAATTGAAAAATTGAAAATCTTTGAAATTATTTGAATGAGAAAGATTTAATTTCTGATATTATAGAAAAATTTAGAGTAAAAATTTTTTATTTAACAAGAAATAAAAGATGTCAAAAACAAGAAACTTGTTTTGATACTGATTCTTTATCTTATGAAAAAATAGAAGAATTAAAAAAAATGTTTTGAAATGATAAAGAACCAATTATTCTTGATCCAGATAGATTTAATCCTGATAAAAAATAGAAGGATGTCCTGAAAAATGCAAATTTTAAGTTCAAAGCTCCGTTTCCTCACTCACCGTAGATGTAACCACGTTTCGCTTCGGTACTTGCTTTTCACATAAAATTTACTATTTTTGAGGACATCTAAAAGTTTTATTTTAATTAAAATGTTAATTAATCAGGATTCCCAGAAGTTATTATTTTACCCAAAAAATTACTTTAATTATAAATACTTTTTCGTAAAAGGAAAAGTATTTTTTTTGTTTTCGTTTTGAAACAGTAAAAAAATGAATATAATGCGTAAACTTTTTCACAAAAAATCAATTTTTTAAATTTTATTTTTAACTATTTTAAATATGATAGTACAAAAAATAAGGAAAATGACTGCTAAATTGCTAGTTTTTACACTATTATTTTCGAATTTTTTTCAAGTTTTTTTAGAAATTCCAGAAGTTAGTAACACTTATGCTTACAGTTCTGAGAATTCTTTGTCGAGTTCATGATTAACTTTTACTTGAACTTCTTATTTGACTAACTATACCTGAAATTTCATAAATACACCATATTTAGAGACTTATTTTGATTTTCCCTTAGATACATTTACATGAGCAGCTTATAATGTAACATATGATTCATCTTTTTCTATAACCTGAACTTCTAACATAATTTTACCAGCTTATTATTATGAATTTGTATATTTTAGTTGAGAAGTTACTAATTATTTTTCATGAAATGTGCATAATAGTGATTGAACATGAAATTATTTGTCATCAACAATGTTATTTCTTCAGAATATGTCAGATTGACAATATGATGTAATGGTTAATGCTTTTTGAAGTGGTATTTCAGATAGTATGCATTATAATTTTGTAGTAGATACAACAGATCCTTATATTATTAATGCTTGATATCCTTCAAATATTTCATCTGGTACTGTTACTATGACTTGAATACAAATAGAAGAAATTAATTTTTCTTGAGCAGTATTAAGATATTATTTGTCTTGAACTTTAATATGATCTTGATTTTTGGGATGATATTCTTCATGATCTATTTTTAATGCTGAACAATTTACAATACAAAATCTTAATCCATCAACCACTTATAATTATGTAATTGAATCTTTTGATAAAGCTTGAAATATGACAGTAAGCGATACTTGAAGTTTTACTACAGCTACACAAACATCTCAATGATGAGGATATTATTATAATAATCCGCTTAATCTTACTTTTTCAAATTCTGGTCAAATTTCAGGTTCTTGAAATATTGTTGTTGAATTGGAAAATGATAGACCAAATAGTATAACTTGAGTTTTGGGTTTTTGAATAGGTTTTGATGAAAGATTTAATTTTGATATAGCTAATGTAGAAATTTTTAATCAAAGTTGAGCACTTATTGAAAATACTTGTAGTTGATCTTTAAAAACATTCAATGATTATTGAAGAAAAATTATTCAATGTAGATTAACCAGTTCTGTTAATTTTAATTCATGATCAACTTTAGGTTTTACTATTTCTGGGATTACAAATCCTTCAAGAATAGGTAGATATCCAGTAGATTTTGTATTAAAAACTTCTTCAAACGATGAATATTTTTGATGAGAAACTATCATAAAAGATACTAGAGACAATATTCCTCCAAGTATTTCTGGCGTTTATGTACAAAATTCTAACAGTATAGTTATAGAATTTAATAAACCCGTAAATATACCATATCAATGATATTCTTGATCTTCATTTCAAGCTTCAATTAACGGATTAAATATAGATTCATATTGGACTGATTATGACACTAATACCAAATTATTTATTAGTACTTCGAAGCAGGGGACAGGTACAAATTATACACTTACTCTTTCTTGAGTAACAAGTTTTAATAATATTATCGCTCAAACTTTAACTTGAAGTTTTAGTTGATTTGATTCAACTGCAAAAAGATTGGATTATGTAAGTCCATATAATATTTCTAGATGAACAAATAATAATCTTGTTTATATCTATTGAAGCAATAATATTTTTAGTAGTTCTTGAGTTATAGTTAATTTATGACCTTGAGTTAGTTTAAGCTGAAGCGTGATGAAAGATCTAAATGATCTAAATCAAATAAAATTTTATGTAAATACTACTTCTGGTACTTTTATATGAAATAGAGATGTAAGTGTTACTGTTGATTGAGTCACTTATAAGTTATTTAATGGAATATTTGTAGATAAAAATTGGTGAAATTATGTTAAGTGGAATTGAATAACTCCAAATTTTGCTAATAAAACTGTTAAAATCGATTTTGATACTGTTATTACTACTATCTGAAGTTTGTCTGTAGAAAAATCATATTGAACATCTTCTTTGGTTCCACAAATTACGAGTACTTCTTTTTCGTGAACCACATTAATATTAACTTTAACATGAGTAGAATTAAATAATTCTTATCAGTTTAGAAGTTTTTCTTGATTTGTTTTTGAATGATCAAAAATTCTTGATGAATACACTAATATGTGATTTATTTTTTTTGATTGAGATAATTATAATAATATTATAACTTCTCCTACAGTTACTCAATCTTTTCCTTGAGATTGGACAAATGATGTACCAATAAAAGATGCTAGTTCTACATGATTAATTATTGAGGCTTATTTTGATCAAGCACTTCAATCGTCTACAGTAAATTCAGATAATATAAAATTAAAAGATGAACAATGAAATAGTGTTGCTTGAGATATTAGTTATACCTGATCAGAATGAACTTACTTTAAAATAACATTTACCACAAGTGCAGCTTTAAATTATTGAAAAAGTTATTATTTAGAATTATCAAATAGTATTAAAAGTGAAAAATGACTTTGACTAGTTTGAAATATTCCTGCAAATGAATGAAATGGACATAGAATTCATTTTACAACTCAACCAGATTATTCTTTAATATGAAGTTGATCTACATTATTTAAAGTAGAAAAAACAAATCCTTTTTATGGAGCTTATGATGTACCTTATGACGCAAAACTTCAAGTAATTTTTAATGATGTAATTGATACAAATACAATTAATTTAGATAATGTAATTTTAGATAAGATAGATTCTTCCTGAAGTGTTATATTAGGTAATATTTATTGGCATCAGTTTTATGACAATACTTTAAGTCCTAAAATTTTATATATTACACCATCTTGAGAATTAGGATTTGAGGCAAATAATAAATATAGATTAACAGTAAAAAATGCTGTAAAATCAATAAAATGATTAAATTTAAATAATGATTATGTAGTTGAATTTAATGTATGAAACACATCAGCTTCTTCTATACCACTAAATATTATGTGGGATTATAATGATCCAGATTTATCAAAAATTGAAATTGGATTTTCATCTCCTATGGATTCTTCTACTATAAATACTAATAATATAAATTTATTTGCTAGCTGATGAACAAAACAAACTATAGATGTAAAATATGATTACTATGCAAATTCTGTCATTATAAAACCAACTACTCAATTAAACTCTAATACAGATTATATTTTAATTTTAAAATCAGACATTAAAGATATATGATGAAATAGTATAAATACTTGAAGTTTGATAAATAATTTTACTTATACAAATGATAATATTCAAAAAGTTTATAGTGTATGAAATATAGTTGCTTGATGAAATTTTTATACCAAAAATTTATATGCGAAATCAAATTTAATAGAACTTGATTTTTCAAAAAATGTTAAAAATGCAACTTTAGCTTCAAACTATTCTGTAAGTTATTGTCAAAATTTTAATGTTAATAGTGGAAGTATAGAAAGTTGTACTTATTCTTGAGTTTCTTTGTGAAGTGCATCTATAAAATATGATGATACAATAAATAAAGTTACAATTGAATGAATTAATATTCCAACTTCAGTTTCTCCACTTCAAACTATAGTAAAATTGGATTTAAGTAATGTACAAGATTATTTATGAAATTTATTGCCTGAAGGTATGTGAAATAATATTTTTTATATTCCAATATTTACAGAAGAAATTTGAAATATATATCAATGAAGTGGTCAAGCTATTACAATGAATGCAAGTGTTAATCCTCAAAATAATATAGCATGAAAACAAACCTTGTATTTTATAAACTTTCCAATTTCAAAAAAATTAAATGCTGGTGATACTGTAGAAATTCTTTTCCCATCACAATTTGATTTATCTAATGTGAAATTTGATTCTTGAAGTATGGTAAACTACATAAGTTGAAGTATAACAGGTACTCCTAAATTTACTATATCGGCAGACAATACAAAGAAGATTTTAACATATACTATTAATAGCGGATATACTTTAAATGACAATGATTTTATAGTTTCTGATGTTAAAGATATTATTAACCCTTCCCAAGCGAAAGATTATTCTACGGATTGATATATAGCAGAAATTACAACAAAAAATTCAGCTTGAGTTATCTTAGATAGATTTAAATCAAATCCAATTTATATTAAAGCTACACCTACTTGAGCTAATGCAAAAACTATTACTATACAATTAAAAGATGAAACTTGAGTTGATTTACCAGAACAAAATATTGTAGTTCATATAACATCTTTAGAATGATATAATGAGCTTATCACAGATACTGCATGAAAAATAGTATTTACTTGAAGTATCAATCAAAAATATAATATTTTTATAGATCCTATTGTACAAACAAAAGTTGCTTGAGTATATAGCGATTCAAATTATTTATCAGATGGTAAGTTTTATGATATATTTTTAGATAATGATAAAACAGTCAATTTTATTTTAAAAGATAAGAATACAAGTACAAATTTGATAACATTAAGTTGAACTATTAATTGATTAAATGGAAAAAAAGTAACATTATGGATAGCATCACCAATGTGATATTTTGAAAAAGATTTATGAACATTAAATTCTGATAATTTTACTTACAACTTAAAAATTCCAAAAAATGCAGGGTATACATCAGTTTGAATATATCCTACAATGCCAAAGGATTATCAATCTACGGCTTGAAATTATCAAACTCCAGATTGGCAATCTCCAAAATCACAAAATATTGACGTACAGACTTGAGATATATCTTGAATAGATTTTACAGTTTCAGTTCCAAATATTAATTTTACTGTAAATGTACAAGATAATAATGGTAAAGCAATACCAAAAGCTCATATTTATGTTTATTCTCCCGGTTGAGATATGATGTGACTTTATGGTGACTCTGATGCAAATTGACAAAAAATATTCAAAGTAAATGCTGGAACTTATACTTATTGAGCTTATGCAGAATGACTTCCTATTCCTTCAGAAAAAACAATTACTATATCTTGAGATTCTTCATGAACACTGGTTGTAGTATTGCCAGATAGAACTATAGAATGAAAAGTTTTAAATTGATCTACACCTTTATCTAATGTAAGTATATATGGTTTTAATGAAATTAAATGATCTTATGTTAGTTCTATGACAGATATAAATTGAAATTATAAATTATATATAGAAGATTGAATATGGAAAATATGATGATGGGTTAATTTATATGGTCCACTTGAAGAACAAACTATTACTGTTTCTTGAACAAGTTTATCAAATAAAAATTTTGTAATAAATTCTATAGATCTAAAAAAAGTTAGTGGTAGTGTAAAAATATGAGCAACTTGAATAGATTGAGTAAATATATTTGCAGAGCCTACAGATAATGACTATTCTAAAGGTTGATTTGCTTTTACTGATACAAGCTGAAATTATGCACTAAATCTTAAAACTTGAACTTATAATATAAAAGCTTTTCACCCTCAATATTGAGAAATATGAAAAATACCTAATGTTAATGTTAGTTGAGATTTGTCAGGTCAAGATTTCACTATTTTAACACCAAAATCTGTAACTATATCTTTTACAGGTTCTTGAGTACCTGTAAGTCAAGTAGATATTGCTAAGTTTGAATGGATAATGGATATTTATGATATTACGAATAATAAATGATTTACAAATAAAATATTAGGACAAACTCAATATAAATTTGATAATGTTCCTAGTTGAACCTATAAATTAAAAATTAATGTTACATGAATTTGAGAAGTATTTAATTCTTGAAGTTTTGCAGTAAGCGATGATATTATTCAAAGTATAAATTTAACTGCCGAAAATAAATTAGTAACAATATCATGATCTGTAGTTGCTACAGGTACAGTAAATCCTATAGATGGTGCTTATGTTGAAGTAAAAAATATTACTACAAAACAAATAATTTGAGAAAAAACTAATTCATGATGAATTTTTAATATAAATGTATGATCTTGAACAAATTTTCAATTGATAGTAAAAAAATATGGTTATGAGCAAAGCTTATCTTATACATGAATAGCAACTGCAAGTTGATACACTTTTGCTGAAAATATAAAATTAGTTCCAATATCTAGTACTATAAATATTAATTGAAGTTTAATTTGAAGTTGAAGTTTAAAAGATGTTAAAGCGTTTGTGAGTTTACAATGAATTTGACTTGATGCAAGTGGAGCAGAAATTAATACTCCAAAATGATTTTCAAAAGAATTAACATTAAGTTCTACTTGAAGTTTTTCTCTTACTGAAGTACCTTCAAATTTCTGAAGTTGAAAATTAATTGTAGCTGCTCTTTGATATCAAAAATATAGTGATATTACAAGGTTATATTGAAATTCAAATGTAACATTAAGTGCATTTACTCTTAGTTGAACAACTATCCCAAAACCTTTAAATACTCCTATTACTCCTTCTCAAGGTTGAGTGGTTAATGATTTGTCTTCCCAAATTAAAATAGTATTACCAAGTGCTGCATTATGAAATGGTACACAACCTTGATCAATATTTACAAAAGAAACGACAACTATCCCAAATCTTCCTTGAAGTGAAGCAATTTGATGAAAAGCAAAAGAAATTAAAGCTACAGATAGCAATGGTAATCCTATTACAGACCTTACTACTGATGCAACTATAGAAATTTCATATTCTTGATCTGAACTTGTTAATACAGTTTCATGAATAACATTAAATGATATTAAAAATTTACAAATTTCATATTATGATGCTACAGCAATGTCTTGGAAAACTCTTCCTACAACAGTAGAATCATCTAGTTGAACATTATTTGAAAATTATTCTGGATCCTTATCTACTTTATTAAGTGATGTTCCTGGATATGCAAATCTAATTTTTACTCTTAAAGCAAAAACAAATCATTTTACATTTTTTACATCACTTGTTTCAACTGCAGTAAGCAACTCTCGTTCTTCTTCTAGTTCATCTTCTAGTTCTTCATCATCTTCTTCTTCTTCAAGTTCGTCTTCAAGTAGTTCTTGATGATGAGGAGGTTGAGGTGGTGGTACTTCTGCATCAATAGTTTCTTGAGTTGTAGCTACCGTAAATAATATTTCAAAATATTTATGAAATGTAGAACAAGCAATAGTTTTGAAATCATGAGCGGTATTAAATCAAGTTTTGACAATAAAAAGAAATGGAAAGAGTGTAAGTTTAACCAGTATTTTATCTCAATGATGATCAACATTATCAAATACAAGCAAAAATTTAGTAAATTTTGCTGTTGGGGATATTATTTCTACATCAACTAAATGAAGTATTGAAATAGCTTTAAATTGATATACTAAAATGAATATTGCTCCATGATCTTCTATAAAAATTTCTGAAGTAGGAAGTAGTTATCTTACATATGAAAATATTAGTTGAAAAACCAAATATGAATTTACAAAAAGAAATTGATGAAAATTTCAATATAAAGTAAAAGGTAAAACAGGTTATGCAACTATTAGATGAACAGTTATTGAAGTTTCAACTGATTCTACTAAAGAAAGTTATAATCTTATTAGCTGAAGCGTAGATGTTTATAATAGTATTTTAAAAAAGACAGTTAAACTTGTAAGTTGAGATTTATATATTGCATATACCAACTGAACAGAATCTCTTAAATGACCTTCAGCAAGTAAAACTACCACTACGATACCACCAAAAGTAGAAACAAGAAAATTAGTAGGATGATTTTATGATATAGCTGATAGCTTTGCAAAAGATGATATTATATTACTTTCATCTAAATGA
>CAZFLS010000018.1:0-12312 GCA_964518815.1 uncultured Candidatus Peribacteria bacterium | reverse complement strand
CGCTTATTGATTATCAAAATATTTATTTGAATGATTTTTTTATGCATAATAATTTTTTTAGTCATTTTTATAAATTTATTAAAGAAGTAATTTTTTTCATAACTAGAATGTTTTTTTTTATATTAAATATTTTGAAATTATATAAAATGTTTATAATTAAAATTATAGCATCATTCAGGGAAAAAAGTATATACAATAATAAATTTCAGTCCAATAAATATAAGTTCGGATATGTACCTTTTTCAAATAAATTTTATAAAAATAAATATTATTTTGATACTTATATTTATTCAAAGGATAAAAATTCATTATTTTATCCTGAAAAAATTTTACATATATTTATGAATGAAGTAATAGATGTTGAAACTATAGAATTTTTAAAATTGTCAAAAATTCCATATACGGACTTTAATAAATTTAAAAAAAATAAAGATTATTTTCGAGATTTGATAAAGATAAATATATGTTTTTTTAATTATATATTTTCAAATATTTATAAAAAAATTATTTTTGAAGAAATTATTCAAATTCCATATTGGTTACAAAGTTTAAAATTTTTAAATTTAAAATATTATTATATTAATTATGATCAAGTGTTTCCTAAAATAGCTTCAACTGTAATGAATATGCTTGATATAAAATCCATTAGCGCACAATGGTGTGAAGTGTCTCTGCCAATGTCAGTAAATTCTTTTTATAATTTTGATTATTACGGTTTGATGGGAGAAGAATACAGAAGAGTACTAATAAAAAATGGTAGTGAAATAGAAAATTTTTTTGTAAAAGGGAATTCTTATTCGGATATTATAATTTTAGAAGAAAAAGAGGGAAAAAATTTTCCATATTCAAATCAAAAAAATATATATAAAATTGTTTTATTTGTTGATTTTTTTGAATTTTCAAATTTGTTTCTTGATGCTCCGACATATTCAAGAGTATTTGAAAAAGTCAAGATTTTTTATGCTACAATAAAGGAATTGATTGAAAAATATCCGGATGTCTTTATAATATCATCATTAAGATCTGAAATAGCTTATAAAAATTTGATTGAATTTGATTTTATGAAACATATTATTAATATGAATAGAGTAATTTTAGATTATAAAACATCTATTCCTTATCTTATTGCTAATTCGGATATTATAATAAGCCAACATATTTCAACAACTGGGATAGAAGCGATTTCTTCAGGGAAATCAATTATATATTTTGAACTTTCAAATAATAAATATCATATATATAAAAAATGTGGAATTGTTGCATACAATAAGGAAGAGTTAATAGAAAAATTCGATAGATTATATTATAATAGAAATTATTATAATTATGAATCAATTTTAAAAAAATATTCTAATGGATATAGCGATGGAAAAAATTGTGAGCGCTTGAGAAAAAAACTGGAATTAATTTTATCTGAATGAATCAGAAAATATTATTTGACATTTTATTCGTTTAAGGTAATAAAAATTTAAACGTTTTTAAATTTTTATGTTTTTTTTATATAACTTGCAAGTATAAGATGTTTTTGAAAAATAAATTTTTTAAAGCATTTAAACATTTCGTAGTTCTTGACTAAATTAAATTATTTGGAGGAAAATTGAAATATGGTTATTAGGAAAAAAGAAAATATTGTATTGGGTATTTATATTGGAACAAATGCCTCTGCGGCTTTATTTAAAAACAATACTGTTATTGCTTGTGTTAATGAAGAAAGGTTTACAAAAGAAAAAAATAGCATAACTTATCCTTTGAATTCTGTTGAATATTGTCTGAAAGCAGGGAATGTTGCGGTAGAGGATATAGATGTTATAGCTCTAGTAGGATTTAAGTATGATATTCAATATTATTTAGTTGATCATGATAGATTTACAATTAATGATTGGATAAAAGAACAAAACGAATTTTGGTACCAATCGATTTATGAAAACAAAAAAGTTAATTTTCTTGAAGTTTTTAAAGAAAAAATTATTCAGTCAAGATTAGACGATGAAATAATTAATAATTTAAATAATCCTGATTTTAGGGCGTATATTTGGAGACAACACTTGATTGAAAAGCATTTAGGTTTATCAGTTAAAGCCAAAATTAAAATGTATCATCATCATTATTCACATTATTATTATGGATTATATACTGGTGAGTTTTATAAAAAAGATTGCATTATATTTAATATGGAAGGATTTGGAGATGTTTTAAATGCTTCGGCTGTTGTTTGGAAAAATGGGAAAATTAATAAAATAATGGAAACTAATATTTGTAATATAGGTAGATTGTATAGGTATATTACATTATTATTAGGAATGAAACCAAATGAACATGAATATAAAGTTATGGGTTTGGCACCATATTGTTCTGAATATAATATTCAACCGGTGTATGATATTTTCAAACAAACATTGAATGTTGACGGAATAAATTTTGTTTATAAAAATAAACCAGAAGATCATTATTTTTATTTTAAAAAAAAATTAGAAGGATTGAGATTTGATGCTATAGCTGCAGGTCTTCAAAAATATACAGAAGAGATAATTAATAAATGGGTTAGTAATGTTATAAGATATACAGGTATTGGAGATATTGTTTTTACTGGCGGAGTAGGGATGAATATAAAAGCAATGCAATTGTTGACTGAAAATAGTTTGGTTAAATCATTACATGTAGGACCTTCAGTAAGTGATGATACTATTTCAATAGGAGTATGCTTTAAATCTGCACTCGATGAAAATTTTATTAATTATAAAGAAATTGAGAATATCAGCAATGTGTATTTAGGACCTGATATTGATGAAAATTTATCTGAAAAATATATAAAAGAAAAATATTCCAATAGTGATCAATATGAAATTTATTATAATGCAAGTCCAGAAAAAATTGCGGAATTTTTAAATAAAGGTTTGATTATTGCAAGATGTTCCGGTAGGATGGAATTCGGAGCTAGAGCATTAGGTAATAGGTCAATACTTGCCGCCGCCAATAATTATAATATGATAAAAAAAATTAATGAAAAGATTAAATCTCGTGATTTTTGGATGCCTTTTGCACCAGTTATATTAGATATAGATGCCAAAAAATATTTAAATCTTCCTGAAAAAACAACGACTTCCAACTATATGTCTATCTCTTATAATACTAATAAACGCTTTCGTGAAGATATAATTGCTGCTCTTCATCCTGCTGATTTTACTGCTCGTCCTCAAGTTATATGTAAAAAGGATAATCCTGAATATTATGAAATTATTGAAGCTTATAGAAAAAAATCTGGAATTGGAGCACTTCTTAATACTTCTTTTAATTTACATGGGGAACCAATTGTAATGGATCATAAAGATGCTGCCAGGGTATTTGAATTAAGTGGACTTGATGGCTTAATAATAGATAAACATTTAATTATAAAAAAAAATGAATAAAAGAAAAGTTGAAGGCATAAGAATTTTTTTAGAAGAAATAGATGAAAAAATTCTTAAAACAAGTAATTATATTAAATGGGTAAATGATAAAGATATAACAAAATATCTAGAATATTTAGCTGATCGAACGATTACGGAAGATGAGTTGATTTCATATTTAAAATCTATTGATAAATCTAAAAGTTTTTTTGCTGGAATTTTTTTAAAAATTAATGGGAGACATATTGGGAATATCCATTTAAATCGTATAAATTTATCTTTTAGGGAAGCACATATAGGTATTATGATTGGAGAAAAAGAATATCATGGAAAAGGGTATGCTCTTGAAGCATTAAATCTTATGGTTTCGTATGCATTTGATAATTTGCAATTAATAAAATTAAGTGCTGGAATTTATTCGGGAAATATTAAATCAAAGAAATTATTTGAAAAAGCCGGTTTTTTTTTTGATAAAATGATTTCTAATCCTAAGAGTGTAATAAATTCTGAATATATGTTGTATAGTATAAATAAATGAGAGGGATATCATATGATATTTTATAGGACAATTAAAGAAGATGACCCTTATTATTTTCTTTGGTCATCAGACGAATGGTTACATCCTTTTGAAAATAGACATAAACTTATTTTTCCTAAAATTATAACTGTTGAACCTACCAATTATTGCACAAATGATTGTTTATATTGTGTTCGTCAATTAATGTATAGAAAAAAAGGATTTATGTCACTTGATATTTTTAAAAAAATAGTTGATGAATCTGCTGAATATAATGCTGCAATTCGTTATGGTGGATTTGGAGAACCGCTTATGCACAAGAAAATAATTGAATTTGTAAAAATGTGTAATAATAAAAAATTGGTAAACACAATATTTTCAAATTCAAAATTGTTGAATGAAAAAATAATACATCAATTGTCAGAAAATGAATTAACAGAATTTATTTTTAGTTCTGCAGGATTAACACCTGAATCACATAATACAATTAGAAAAAATAGTGATTATAAAAATGATTTTTTATCCAAAATTGAATTGTTTGCATCAATTAAGGAAAAATATGGTTATAAAAAACCGTATTTAAAGATATATACTAATGTTTTTAGTTATAATGAACCAGATATTGAAAAAAAATTATATGAGTATAAAAATTTTTTTTTGAAGTTTGTAGATAAAGTAGATATAGACTTAACAAATTTTTCGAGAGTTAAACATTTGGATAAAATTAAAAACTATTATGAAAAACAGGATGTAAAAGAAATATATAAACCCTGCGTAACTCTTTATCATAAATTTATTGTTCAATGGAATGGGGATGTTTTTGCTTGTGATATGCCATATAATTTTGAAGAAGATTATTTTCACGGCAATATAAAAACTACAACTTTAAAAAAATGTTACGATTCAGAAAAACAAAATTTTTTTAGACGAATGACTGAAGATTTAAAACATAGTGAATTAAAATTATGTAGAAATTGTTTTTCTAATACAAATAAATATGAAATTTTGAAAGATGTTTTGAAAAAAGAAAAAGAAACATTAGAATTAAAGCAAAAATAATATTATGTTATTTACAATACTTGATTTGAAGGAAAATATATGAAATCTAAGATTAAAGTTCTTTTTATTATACACGATTTATATCAGGACGATTTATGGTTTCCTCTTGGGATAGGATACTTGTCAGGAATGTTACTCAAATATGGAATTGATGTTAAAATTTATTCTCAAGATGTATTTCATTATAGCAATGAGGAGTTAGTTGAGTTTTTAAAAGTTAATGATTTTGATATTATTGCAACTGGATTTCTTGCTGCTCGTTTTAAAGAAACAATTATTGATCTATCTTTAATTATAAATAATTATAAGAAGGAAGCATGGTATGTTATTGGAGGGCACGGACCTTCTCCTATAGTTGAATATGTAATTTCAGAAACAAATGCTGATATTGTTGTTATAGGTGAAGGTGAAGAAACAATTATTGAAATTTGTGAAGCTAAAAAAAATGGGGATAAAAATAATCTGAAGTTTATAAACGGTATAGGATACTGTATTAATGATGAAATTAAAATTACACATTCGCGTGAACCAATAAAAAATCTTGATGATATTCCTTTTCCTGCTTACCATCTTTTTCCTATGAATAAGTATTCTGTTGCACATAAAGGGATAAGAAATTATAAAAATGAAAAAATTGCAGGAATTATTACTAGTCGTGGCTGTATAGGTGAATGTAGTTTTTGTTATAGACTTGAAAACGGTATTAGATTTAGAAGTATAGAAAGTGTTTTGGATGAAATTGAATTTTTATATAAAAATTATGATATTTCTTTTTTTAATATGATGGATGAACTTTTTATAGCTTCAAAAAAAAGAATATTTGAATTTCAGGAGAAACTTAGCAAAAAAGATTTTAAAATAAGGTTTTACGGCAGTGCCAGGGTTGATACGATTGATGAGGAAATTTTGCAGTGTCTTAAGGAATTGAATTGTACATTTTTAAACTATGGTTTTGAATCTATGGATGCAGATGTATTAAAGCTTATGAATAAACGCACAACTCCAGAGCAGAATATAAGGGCAATAGAATTAACTAAAAAATATGATATAGGGATTGCTTTTAATTTTATTTGGAATTGTAGAGGTGATACATTGGTTTCATTAAAAAAAAATGCGGAGGTTATAAAAAAATATCAAACTTACGATCAGATAAGAACTATAAGACCTGCTACCCCTTATCCAGGAAGCCCGCTTTATTATTATGCAATTGATAATGGATTACTTAAAGGGCCTGAAGATTTTTTTAAAAGGTTTAAAAATTCTGATTTAATAACTGTTAATTTTATGAATATTCCTAACGAAGAATGTTATAAACAACTTTATGCTATAAATAAGGATTTGTTGTATGATTATTGTGAACATTCTAAAAATTTTTCTCGAACTCAAGTGCAAGAAATATTGAAAGGATTTTATAATTTATATTTTAAAGGGTACTATAATTTTAGAGGTTCAAGAGTATATACGAGAAGTAAAAATATATGAAAAAAAAAATAATTTGTCCCTTATGCAAATCTTCTCAGTTTCAAAAAATTTCCGATAATGTACGATATAATACTGGGCAAAAAGTTTTTAAATGCATTAAATGTGAAATTATTTTTAATACTCCTTTTGTTGATACTAATTTTTATAAATCTGATTTTAGAAAAATGTATGAAACAATTCCTTCTCCTAAATATATTTATAATAATTCAATTGATGAAGCAAATAATAGATTTAATAGATTTAAAAATTTAATAAAAAATCAAAGTACAATATTGGAAATAGGTTGTTCATGCGGAAATTTTTTGGAATTATTTCAACAAAAAAATACAAAGGTAATAGGAATTGAGCCTTCAATAGAAAATAGGAAATTTTTAAGAAAAATTGGGATTAGTGCTTTCCCAGATATTGCTGATATTAAAGATTCTATTAAGTTTGATTTAATATTTATGTTTCATGTACTAGAACATATAGAAGAACCTATTGAATATTTATATAATTTAAAAAAATATATGCATAAAAATTCAAAATTAATAATTGAAGTTCCAAATGTTGATGATATTCTTATAAAGTTTTATAAAATAAATGAATTCTTTAATTTTTATTGGCAACCAGCCCATAATTTTTATTTTAACAAGAAAACTTTAAAATTTATTTTAGATAAATCAGGATTAAATAGTAAACTTTTTTCAATTCAAAGATATGATATTTCTAACCATATATCTTGGTTGATATATAGAAAATCTGGGACAAAAGATGAAATAAAATTTTTTTTTAATAAATCAATAAATAATGAATATATTAAATTATTGTATAAAAAAAATATGACAGATACAATTTACGCAATTTGCAATTTATAATTTTGAATAATTTATTTTTCTTAAATGCGGAGTGAAAAAATGAAAATTATTAATTTGCCTAATTTTTTTTTAGGACAACCAGATACTTGCTATATAATAGGAGATATAGGCATTAACCATAATGGTGACTTAAAAATAGTTAAAAAATTGGTTCAATACGCTAAGGTATTTGATTTTAATTGTGTTAAATTCCAAAAAAGAAATCCTGATAAATGTGTTCCTGAAAATCAAAAAAATGTAATGCGTGAAACTCCATGGGGAAATATGACATATCTTGACTATAAAAAAAAAATTGAATTTAATAAAGAACAATACGATGAGATTTTTCTTATATGTAAAAATGCACAAATAGATTGTTCTGTATCTGTTTGGGATATTGATAGTTTAAACTTTATTATGAATTATGATATTCCTTTTTTAAAAATTCCTTCCGCTTTAATTACAGATTTATTTTTTTTAAAAGAATGTGCATTATCAAAAAAACCGATTATTATGTCAACAGGAATGTCAACTATCGAAGAAGTTGATATTGCAGTAAATACTATTTTAAAATATAATTCAGATTTGTCTGTTTTACACTGTACTTCTACTTATCCTTGTAAAATTGAAGAACTTAATTTAAGATGTATTCAAATGTATATTGAAAGATATCCTGATTGTGTAATTGGTTATAGTGGACATGAATTTGGTCTTGATACAAGTGTTTTTGCTGCAGCTTTGGGAGCTAAAATAATAGAGCGTCATATTACCCTTGATCGCATGATGTGGGGAACTGATCAAATGGCATCAGTTGAACCACAAGGAATGTATAGACTTGTTCGTGATATACGGTTGATTTTTAAAGCTCTTGGTGATGGCGAAAAAAAATTAATAAATTCTGAATTAAATATAAAAACTAAATTGAGAGGTAAATAAATGTTAAATATATTAAAAATAAATTGGCCAGGTATAGGAACTAAATTTACAAAATTTGAAATAAAAAAAATAAATGATGTTATTTTAAAAGCAGATACATATTCAATGGGTAAGTATCTTATAGAATTTGAAAACAACTTTAAAAAATATCATAAAATTGAATTTTGTGTTGGTTTAAGTAGTTGTACTGCAGCACTAGAAATAGCTGCTTTGTTAAGTAACCTTAATAAAGGTGATGAAGTTATAGTGCCCGCCCACACATTTTCTGCATCAGCAATACCTTTTGCAAGAACTGGCGCCAAGTTAGTATTTGCCGATATTGATCAAGAAACTTTTTTAGTATCTCTTAAGACTATTTCTACAAAATTAACAGATAAAACAAAGGCAGTTATAATTCCCCATTTATATGGACTGATGGCTCCTGTTAGAGAAATATTTGAATATATAAAAAAAATTAATAAAAATATTTTAATAATTGAAGATTGTGCTCAATCAATTGGAGCTGAAGCAAATTCTCTTTTAGCTGGAACAATCGGAGATTTTGCTTGTTATAGTTTTCATTCACAAAAAAACATAAACAGTTTGGGAGAAGGAGGCATGCTTGTTGTTAAAAATAAAAAAATATTTGAAGCAACTCTAAGATTAAGAAAAATTGGAAGCCGTCCTTTTAAAAACCAAAAAAATTATTGGCAACCAGCTATGAGTAACATTTTACAAGCGATTCCTGGTATTTGGCCTTATAATTTTGCATTAAGTGAAATACAGGCATTTGCAGGAAATATTATGTTTTCTAGGCTTGATGAAATAATTGAAAAAAGAACTCAGAATGCTGAAGAAATAAAAAAGAAACTTATTAACATAGAATGTTTAAAGTTTCAAAAAATACCTGTTAATTATAAACATTCATATCACCTATTACCTTTTAGGGTTAATTATGAAAAAAAAATAAATAGAAATGATATTATAAAAATATTGTTTTATAATTATGGAATAAAATGTGCTGTTCAATACATGCCTTTATATAGATATGATTTGTTTAAAAAATTTGGATACATTAATAGAACATGTATAGAATCAGATAAGTTTTTTGATAATATGATTTCAATTCCATTTTGGACTGAAATGAAAAAATCTGATATTAAATATATAACTAATTCTATTGAAAAAACAATTTTACAATTACGGAGATAAAAATGAAAACATTAATTTTACCTAAGATGATTTATGGATATAATTCTATTAATGAATTAAGATGTATTGTAGAAAAATATGATACTGTTTTGTATTTGATTGATTCATTTTTTAAAAATGACATGTTAAAAGAAAAAATTTACATACGTAAAAAAGATGTTACAATTTTTATTGATGTAACAAACGAACCAAGAACAAGTTATGTTGATTCAATAATCCAATCATTAAAAAAAAATATAATATCTCCTGATTTAATTATAGCAATAGGAGGTGGCTCTACCCTTGATATTGGAAAAGCAGTTTCTATAATTTTAATGAATGGAGGCTTATGTAAAGATTATCAAGGTTGGGATTTAGTTAAAAAAAAAGGAATTTATAAAATTGGAATTCCAACTATTTCTGGCACAGGAGCAGAGGTTAGTAGAACTGCTGTTATGATAAGTGAAATTCAAAAACTTGGAATAAACAGTGATTATTCTGTTTTTGATTTAATTATACTTGATCCTTCTTTTTTACAAACTGTTCCGAATGAACAATATTTTTATACTGCTATGGATTGTTTTATACATTGCGTAGAGTCAATAAAAGGTACATTTATAAATGAATTTAGCCGTTCATATTCTGAAAAAGCTATTGAATTATGTAGAGAAGTTTTTTTAAATAAAAAAATTTCTGAAAGAGATGCTAAAATTATGATGGCTTCATATTTTGGAGGCTGTGCAATTTATTATTCCGAAACAGGTATTTGTCATGCATTATCATATGGTTTAAGTTTTATTTTGAATATTCATCACGGAATAGGAAATTGTATAGTATTTAATGTTCTCGACGATTTTTATGGAGATTATGTAAATGAATTTAGAAAAATGGCTGAATTTAATTCAATTAAAATTCCTAAAGGCATTATGAATAATGTCGGAGATAATCTTCTCGATAAGATGGTGGAACTGACTTTAAAAATGGAAAAACCATTAACTAATGCATTTGGTGGGGAATGGAGTAAAATAATGACAAAACAAAAAATAAAAGAACTTTATAAAACTATGTAGGCGGGTTTTTGATATGAAAATAATCGGAATAATTCCTGCTCGTGGAGGAAGCAAAGGTATTAAACGTAAAAATGTAAAGATTATTTGTAATAAACCATTAATATATTGGACAATATGTTCTGCAAAAAACTCTAAGCTATTAAGTGATTTTTATATTTCAACTGAAGATAATGAAATTAAAGAATTATCACAATCTTTTGGTTGTAAAGTTATTTCTCGTCCAAAAGAACTTTCAGGTGATGAAATAACTACTTTACAAGTTTTACAGGATTGTGCAAAAAAAATTGATTGTGATGCCTTTATGATTCTTCAACCAACCTCCCCAGTCAGACATGCCTCGTTAATTGATGAATGTATAAATGAATTTATTGAAAAAAATGCTGATACTTTAGCAACTGGATTTATATGTAAATTTATTGAATATGGAAAATTAAATAATGTTCCTCGACAAAAAATAGAAGGTTTTTTTTATGATGATGGAAACGTATATATTATTAATAAAAAAATTATTGAAGACGGAAGATGGGTTGGAAATAAAATAATAAAAAAAATAATTTCCAATGAAGAAAATGTTGATATTGATAATGAGTTTGATTTTTTTATTGCAGAAAAAATTTTAGAAAAATATATTTATAAAAATGTGTTTACAAATTATGCGATTTTTAACTCGATAGAATTATTAATTATGGATGTAGATGGAGTTTTGACTGGTGCAGAAATGTATTATTCTGACGATGGTAATGAGTTGAAAAAATTTTCTACTTATGATGGTATGGGAATTGAACTAATAAAAAAAATAGGTATAAAGACGGCTTTTATGACTAAAGAAAAAAATAACATTATTGATAAAAGAGCAAAAAAAATGAACATTGATTTTGTATATCAGGGTATAAATAATAAATATGAGGCTCTTCTAGATCTTGTTGATAAAAGTGGCATATCATTGGATAAAATTGCTTATATTGGGGATGATGTTAATGATATTAAAGCAATGCAAAATGTTATACTTCCAATAGCTCCAAGCAATGCAGTTGAATCAGTAAAAAAAATATCTAAATATGTAACTGTTAAAAAAGGTGGGAGCGGGGCAGTTCGCGAAATATGTGATTTAATTATTAGCTTTAGGTGATTTTGGGTGGATAAATATACTACAGATAACAAAGTGAATCATTATTTTGAAAAAATAAGTATTGATCAATTATTATTTTCAGCAATAGGTGAAAAATATTTAGATTATAGAAAAAAATGGAATGCAGTAAATTGTTTCGAACTTGAAACAGAATTTCCTTTATTTTTACATATAGAATTTAACTATCGATGCAATCTTGCTTGTAAAATGTGTGTGCATGGTAATAAAGGATTAAAAAATGAATATGGCTATAAGGAAGAAATGACTGACGAGATATTTTTTAAAATAATTAAAGAAGGATCTCGCTATAATTGTCCTTCAGTTTCTTTACAAGGAGATAATGAACCTTTGATGAAAAAGAATATTATAGAATTGATTTCATTATGTAAAAATTCTGGATATATTGATATAATGATGAATACAAATGCAATTTTACTTACTGAAGAAATGTCGGAAAAAATAATAGATAGTGGGTTAACTCGATTAAGATTTAGTATAGATGCTTTTTATGATAGAACTTATAAAAAAATTAGAGGATTTGAATTAAAAAAAATTCTTAAAAATATAAATTATTTTTTAAATTTAAAAAAAAAATATAATAAAATTCTTCCTATAACTGGAGTAAATTTTGTTGAACTTTTATATAATAAAAATGAAAAATCTGAGTTTTTTGATTTTTGGAGGAATAAGGTAGATTTTATTTCTTTTCAAAAGTATAGGCCGATTG
>CAZFLS010000017.1:0-13029 GCA_964518815.1 uncultured Candidatus Peribacteria bacterium | reverse complement strand
GGTTTACAAGAAATAATTCGCGAACATAATAAACTTTATTACAATGAAGAATCTCCTGTTATTTCAGACAAAGAATATGATGAACTTTTTAAAATTTTAAAAAGTTTGGAAGAAAAATTTAATATTTCTAACTATAATTCTCCAACTCAAAAAATAGATGTACTACTTAGTAAACAATTTGAAAAATGAAAACACAAAACTCCTATGTTATCTCTTGATAATACTTACAATTCAGAAGATATACATGAATTTGATAAAAGAATTTTAAATATTCTAAAAAATGATGAAAAACTTTCCTATATCATTGAATTAAAATTTGATTGACTTGGAATTTCTCTTACTTACAAAAATTGAAAATTAATACGTGCTCTCACTAGATGAAAGTGAGATGAATGAGAAGATGTTACTATTAATATTATGCAAATTTCAAATATTCCAAAAAAGATACCCTTTACACACAATGAAGAAATTGAGATCCGTTGAGAAATAGTAATGCCTATTTATGAATTTGAAAAATTAAACAAATCTAGACTAGATTTATGAGAAAAACTTTTTGCAAATCCTAGAAATGCAGCATCTGGTAGTGTAAGACAACTTGATTACAATATTACAAAATCAAGAAATCTAAAATTTTTTGCTTACAATTTCCCTTATTTAGAAAATAATTTCTTAGAAGAAAATATACTAACATACTCAGAAATTTTAGATAAATTAAAATCTTTTTGATTTAGTACATCTCCTTATTTTTTTAAAGCAAGAAATATTGACGAAGTAATAAAAGAAATTGAAAAAGTTTGAACAAATAAAGTGAATTATGAATTTGAAACTGATTGACTTGTAATCAAACTAGATGATCTTAAAAAATGGAAATCTCTTGGTTTTACAGAACATCATCCAAGGTATTCTATCGCATACAAATTTCCAGCGACAAATGTAAGAACAAAAATACTTGATATTGAACACAGTGTTTGAAGAACATGAATTCTTACTCCAGTAGCACATCTAAATCCAGTAAATGTTTCTTGAGTAATAGTAAAACGTGCGACACTTCATAATTATGATGAACTTCAAAAAAAAGAAATAAAGCTTTGAGATGAGGTTTTTATAGTTCGTGCTTGAGAAGTAATACCAGAAGTAGTAAGTGTAATAAAAGAAGTAAGAACCGGAAAAGAAAAGGAAGTAATTATTCCTGAATTTTGTCCTAGTTGTGAGACCAGACTAAAAAAAGATGAATGAAAAGTAGCTTGGTATTGCCCAAATAAAAAATTTTGTCCAGCTCAAACTCTAGGATCTTTAATATCTTTTGTAAGTAGATCTTGAGCAAATATAGAATGATTATGAGATAAAATTATTGAACTTTTTATAGAAAAAGAATTTATTACAGATTTTGTTTCAATATATCATTTAAAAAAATTCCAAAATGAAATTTTAGCTCTTGAATGATTTAAAGATAAAAAAGTAAGTAATATTTTAGAAGAAATAGAAAATTCTCGTAAAATGCCACTTACTAATTTTTTAGTCGCACTTTGAATTCCTCAAGTTGGTAAAAAAACAGCAAAACTTTTAGCTAATAAAATAAGTTCAAAACTTGAAAATGATAAAAATTCAAATTTATCAGAAATCTTGTTTAATTTAAATTCTGAAGAGCTTGAAGAAATTAAGGATATTTGACCAATAGGAGCTCATAATGTCGTATATTATTTTGAAGAATATTCTGATTTAGTTTCTAGATTATTAAATGAAATAAATATTATTTTACCAGAAATAAGCAATCAGACTTCTTCACTTCCTTTAAATTGAAAATCATTTTGTGTTACTTGAAGTTTTCCAGATATTTCAAGAGATGAAATTCATAAAATTATTGAAGAAAATTGATGAGAAACAAGAACTTCTGTGACAAAAAATCTTGATTATTTGGTTGTAGGTTCTGAAGCTGGTAGTAAGCTAGCTAAAGCAAAAGAATTTAATGTACAAATTTTAAGCTTAGAAGAGTTTTATAAATTAATACAAAAATAATTTCATATAAAATTATATTCCTTTGATTTTTACAAATTTCTGAATATAAACTTTATTAGAAAATATCTGATATAAAAAATTTATTGGATTTTTATATTTATTAACTTTTGTCATTATATATAATTTTTACTCAAAAAATTAAAAAAATTAACCAATTACTCTAACAATATTTTGACAAATAAATTGTACTCGATCTTTGAAAGCTTTAATTTTACACTTTAAAGAATAATCTACAAAATTAGGATGAGTTTCCATTAATTTTATTATTTCCAAATATTTAGGTGTTGTTTTTAATAATCCTCTTTCTTCACAAATAGATAATTTTTTTAATGAAGTTTTGTAAGAATTATAATAATAATCTTCTTTTTTACCATTTATACTAACATCATTTCTAGATAAAATTTCCTTAGCTAAATCCAAATATTTTACTTGATCAATACCATTTTCTATAAGATAATGTAAAAGAGTTAACCATCTACTATTTTTGGCATTAATATTTTGATGTTCATTAATTAAAGTGATAAATTCCTTAATATCTTCATCATTTTCTTCATCTTTTGTAGATAATGTATTTGCCAAATATAAAATTTTCTCTAAACTAGCTTCTTCTTGTTCATTGTATTGAGCTATTTTTTCCATAAAAATAAATTAAAAAATTAAAATTATTATTTGATTAAAAATTATAATTTCATTTGTCAAATCTTTTTAAACAAAACTTTTTGATTAGTCAAAAAATATCTTATTATAAATAAATACAATCTTTTATTATTTTAAACTTAAATTATTATGGATTACGCCACAAAAAGCCTTCAATTACACAAAAAGTGTAATTGAAAATTTGAAATAACCTCAAAAATAAAAATTAAAGTAAAAAAAGATTTTAGTACTGCTTATACTCCTGGTGTAGCTGTTCCATGCATGGCAATAGCAAAAGATAAAACATTAGCTGATAAATTAACCATAAAAGGTAATACTATTGCTGTTATTAGTGACTGAAGTGCTGTACTTTGACTTGGTAATATTTGATCCGAAGTTGCACTTCCCTGTAATGGAATGAAAATGTATTTTATTTAAAGAGCTCGCATGAGTAAATGCTTTTCCTTTAGTTTTAGATACTCAAGATACAGAAGAGATTATTAAAATAATAAAAGCTGTAGCCCCAACATTTAGATGAATAAAGCTAAAAAATCAACTTCAAAAACTCTGGTTATTTAATAGTTTGATCAAATACAGGAAGTAAATTTCTAAAAGCTCAAGAATTTAAAATACAAATTTTAAGTTTAGAAGAATTTCTGAAAATGATTTAGAAAAATCAAGATTTTTAATTTACAAAAAAATTAAATTTTATATAATAATTCCAGTTAAATAATTAAACATATTTATTCTTGAAATGTGTTAAAATAAATTAATTTAGTTACTTATTAATCATATTTTCTTGTGATGTATTATTTCTTAAATTTTTATTTATGAAAAAATTAATGTTTTGTATTTTATTTATTTTTGGAACAATTTTTCTTACTTCCTGCTTTTGGTGAGAGAAAAAAGATTTATTGTATTATAAAAATGTTTGGAAAGATACATTTAAAAATTATCAATATAGCACTACAAAAATTCCAAAAAAAGGACAATTTAATTTTGAATTATCTACTATGGTTGCTGGTAATACTGAATGAATTTCTGGATTTTCAAACCTAAATTTTGAAGAAAAATTTTCTAGTTTGAGTATACAAATTTTCTGAGATCATGATTTTGAAAATATAAATAATCCAAAATTAAGTGCTAATATTAAAATTTATTTAAATAAAAGAACTTTTTGATTAGCTGATGTAGATATTTCAATAGATATTAATTGAAAATGACAAGTAGAATATTCTTTGAATAATATGAATGAAAATGTTTTGAAATTATTTCAAATTAAGCAAGAAGATATTGATGTTTTGATGGCATCATTTAATGAAAATAAATGAAAGAAAACCATAGCTGATGCAAAAACAAATATTTTAGGTCAGATTATTCAAACTATTTTAGATAGTTCAAAAGAATCCCCACTAAAAGACAATAGCAAAGAAGAAGAACAAAAAATTATAGAATCATTTTTGAATAATGAGGTAATAGAAGTTACATCCTGAACAGAAAAGAAGGATAATGTAGAAAATATTATTTTTAAATTAAATTGAGATAATACTATAAAATTCTTGAATGATGTATCAAAAATTACTAGTACCTGATCTGAAGTAAAAAATTTTGATGGCGATAAAGAATTATTCAAAAGTTTTGTAATTGCTTGAGATTTTAATATTTCAGATAAAAAAATTATTGATTCAAATATTAACATAGAACTTCCGCTCAGTGCTATAGATGAACAAACCTGAAAAGAAAAATATGATTTGTTAAAACTTCAAAATCAATTTAAAATGCCAAATCCAGAAAAATTCGACATAGATTTAACTACTTTAATTTCCTCAAATAGCACTCCAGATAATAAATTGCAATTTAGAGTAAAATGAATGGTAAAATAATACAAAGTCAGAGACAAGACATTATCTTGTCTCTATAAAATTGTCAAGTACAAAGCTAAAATTTATAAATTAAAAGTTAATAAGATATGTTTTTAAAATCCAAAAATTCTTTTACAAAACAAGATTCTAAAATTTTATGACTAATAGAATTGCATAAAACCTCAGGATTATTTTATTTGGCAATTATAATATTTTTATTTTGTTTATTAATTGTTATCGTTACTCAATTTCGCTATATCATAACTTCTTCTTATTTTAAGTTAAATAAAAATTATATCAGTAAAGAAATAATAGTTGTAGCTCTTGATACAAATACTATAAACTCAGAAAAATTTAAAAGATTTCAAGATATTAATCGATGTGATTATACAACACTTTTAAGAAATATTTTATATTGAGATCCAAAAGTAATATGAGTTGATATAGTTTTTTATCAAAAATCTTCAATTCAATCTTGTGATAATGAATTAAAAAATATTCTTATTAAAAATAATAATATAATAATTTGAACCGAATTTATAGAAGAAAAATGAGGTATAGTTAATTTATTTTGAAGTGATAAAAACATAAAAAATATTGCGTTTGTAGATACAAAATCTTACAATGATTTAAATTTCTTTTCTTTTGGTAATACTCAAGATTTGAAAAATAAAATTCCCATTTATTATACTGACGAGGATCCTATTTTACCATTGAGTTTTGAAATTTATAAAAGATTCAATAATATTACCTCAGTAGAAGCAAATAATGATTATGTTTTATTTAGTAATGGTAATAAAGTTCCCGTAAAAGATTGACTTGTTAATATTAATTTTTTTTCGAAAGATTATAAAGTAATTAGTTTTATAGATGTTTTAGAAAATAATGTAGATAATAATATTTTTAAAGATAAAGTGGTTTTTATTTGAGCTACAGCAAGTGATATTCATGATGAATTTTTAACTCCACTTGATACAGCAAATTTTATGCCTTGAGTTTTTATTCATGCTAATATGTTTAATACTTTACTCACTAAAAAGTATTTATATTATGAAAATATTTTTTCTTTTTTAATTTTAAATTTTATACTTTTTTTAATTTTTATTTTAATTTTTTTAAAAACAAAAAATATTTTAAGTTGAATCATATACTCATTTTTAACTCTAATATGATTTATTTTAATTTCTGTTATTTTATTTGTTTTATTTTGAATTTTAATAGAAATATTCCCTACAATTATAGCTTACATTTTTATAAGTCTTGCTATTTATCTTAAAAAATATTTTGAAGAAAAAAAATCAAAGGATCAAATAAAATCTATGTTTTCAAAATATATTTCAGAGGACGTAGCAAATGAACTTATAAAACTTTGAATTGATAGTTTAAAATTATGATGACGAGAAAAAGTTATAAGTGTATTTTTTTCTGATTTAGCCTGATTTACAGATTTAAGTGAAAAATTATCTCCTGATAATTTGGGTAAAATATTAAATATATATTTTGAAGAAATGTCTTCAATTATCTTGAATAATAAGTGAACGATAGATAAATTCATCTGAGATGCAATTATGGCATTTTGGAATGCTCCTCTTGATAATAAATATCATGCTGATGCTGCTTGTACTACAGCTTTACTCCAAAGACAAGCTTTGGAAAAAGTGAGAATAGAAGTAAAAAAAATGTGAGTAGAATCAAAAATAGATATGAGAATTGGTATAAATACTGGACCTGCTGTTGTATGAAATTTCTGATGTTCAAAAAGATATGATTATACGGTTCTTTGAGATACAGTAAATCTTGCTTCGAGACTTGAATCTATAAACAAACAATATGGTACAAATGTAATGATTAGTGAAAATACTTATAATGCTCTAATTGATAAAAGTAAATTTATTACTCGCGAATTGGACATGATAACAGTTAAGTGAAAAATTGAACCAATTAAAATTTATGAATTAATATGATTTGATAATCTATCTGAATTAGAAAAAATAGATATTTACAAAGAAGCTTTAAAATATTATAAGAATAATGAGACAGAAAAATCTATTATAGAATTCAAAAAAATTGGTGATACACCTTCACAAAATTTCATTAAAAGACTAGAAGAAAGTCAAAAAATATCTAATTATAAAGAAGCATTATCTCTTTATCGAGATAAAAAATTCAAGCAAGCAAAAGAAGTTTTTATAAAAATTTGAGATACACCTTCACAAAAATTTATAGAAAGATGTGATGATTTTATTGCTAATCCTCCGGAAGAAAATTGGGATTGAGTTTATAGATTTAAGATAAAATAAAAGAACATATTTTTTATTGTTGTACTATTTCCATTTCTTTTGATATATAATTTCATGCATCATTTATAATAATATCATTTGCTAAATATTTCATCATATCTTCTTTTTGATAGCCAGTCAAAGATATTAAAGGACTAAATCAAAATTTTGAAAGTCCCATTACAACTCATCATTTTGTCCATCCATTTGAATTTCAAAATAAAGAATCATCAATTGGGCTAATAAATATTTTTTTTCAATCACTATTTTCTGCTCTAAGTTTATATCTTAATAAAGTAGCTCATGTATTTGTTAGATTTCAAGAAAAAGATAAAAATATAGCATAATCTTTGGATTTAAAATTAAAAATTTTAGCACTTCATGTATTTGAGTTTAAATAAATTGCTCCACTTCCATTTTGACTTATATATCATATTGCTCAAGTAAAACTTGATCATTTCCATTCATTTATTTCTTTTAATTCTTTTGTTGCCCTATAAGATCAAGAATTGAATTCAACAATTTTTATATTGCAACTATTATCTACTTCCAATCTTAAATATCATGTACTAGTATTTCAGATTACTTCATGTATAAGATCAGAGTTATTGGGATTATTATTAATGTATGCGTTCGTAAGATAATTATTCCAAAATATATTGTAATATCATAATCATTTTTCAATATATCAATATAAAGTTAATCTTGCATTAACATCATCATCTATATATCAATTTGGATAATTAATAAATCATGTAGAATATACAGTATAATTATCAGAGTTATAATTACTATCAATTCAAGATATATTTAATCATCAAGTAAATGATATATAACTTTGTTCTACATTATTAATTATTCAAGTAAAATAAATTCAAGTAAAAGTATTTCATCAAATTATATTTATTATTCAGTCTGAATTTAAATTACTAAAATTTGTTGATATATATGAAGCTTCTGAATAATTTAAAAAATCATCTGAATAAGCAATTAATAAATTTCATGATGCACTAGATCAAGAGCAAAATATATTATTTCAATCAAAATAAGAAACAATATTTGTAATATTTATTAAAGTTCATGATTCTGTCGTTCCACTTAATGTTACTTCAGAAGGACAAGCTCGAGTATCTGTAAATCAACTTCAATTATTATTAACATATGAATTATATTTAAAAGCCATTTCAGCTTTTTCTTGTAAATTTTTATTTAATTTTATAGAATATCTTTGAAACTGAATATCTGTAATATATTGAATTGATTTAGAAAAAATAATATATACTATAGAAACAGCAATAACAATAAGAAACAAAGCATATAATAAAATATTTCATCCATTTTTTACTTTTATCATAGGTAGAATGGTTAAATTGTACAAAAGTACAAATGTAAATTATAAGATTAAGGTTATATCAATAGGACTGTCTGTATCTGGTATTGAATTAATATTTTTTCATTTATATGCATCAATATAAATTTCTTGAAATTGTACTTTGGCTTCTAATATTTTACCAGAATTATATCAAGTTACTGAAAAATTTTTAGTTTGTAAATATGGATAAATATCATCCTTATTAAATAATAAATTATTATAAACATAACCTGATCAACTACTATTTATATTTTGAATTTGATAACTTGTTAAAGGTTTTATAGCCAAAACCTTATTTCAATAATTAGATAAATTACTTACAGGATCCAATTTCATATAACTAACATTATTAGAATTTATATTTACTACTCATATTATAAGTCATCTATCTCATTTGTTATTAGTTAATAAAATTACATCAAATCAAAGTTCATTATCCACAAGTATCTCTCAATTTCTATATGTATTTTTATCTTTTTTTATTTTTTCAATAAAATCTGTTAAATTTGAATATAGTTGAGTTCTATTTTGAGAAATATTCATAACAGAACTAATTTTTACGACAAAATAAGAGATCCCTCATATAATTAAAGTTGATATCGATATTGATATAAGAAGTTCTATGAGAGTAAAACCAATACTTTTTTTTATATTAACATAATTAAAAGAATTATACTTACTAGTTAATTTTTTTAATTTATATTTTAAATTTAATTTTCAAAAAGAATGTTTTATAAAAATCATTTTATTTTTTTATTATTTATGAGTATAATATATCCAGTTTTGGTATTATAATCCTTTTAAAAATGATTACAAATAAAAAATGAGATAATTTAATTTCAGTTTTAATCTGAACTTTTATAATAGCAATTATTATTTTGGGCATTATTAATATTCTTTCTTCTAATTATGTAATTGAAGATGATTATTCAAGAAGTAATAAAATATTATTATTACAATATAATACCACAAATATAGTTAGAGCTTTGGATACCTCTTTTTTAAATGAATGAGATATTTTTTATATTTATAAAGATGTCGAAAATAAAAATTTTTTAATTAAAACTTGAATCTGAAATGAACAATATAAATATATAAATGAATTTTGAGATAATATAAGTAATACATGAACATATGCTTCAACAATGTTTGCAAGAATGTTATATGTTCAAAAAAATGATACTACTGATTTGTGACCAAAAAATCAAATTTTAAAAGTATGAATAAGGGAACTTATCAGAAAGTAAATAATTAAAAAAATCCAGAATATATCTGGATTTTTTTAATTATTTTATGGTATCTTTCATTTTACTTTGTTGCAGGAGTAGTAGTATTAGTATTTCATTGAGGTGCTGCTTGTTGTAAACATGCTACATTAATCAAATCAACTTTATTATTTCATGCATAAACATTAAAAGGTTTACATTCCTTATTTTGAGCCTGACTAATCAAAGTTGCTATTGTATCATTTTGACCAGCAGTGTATGCATTTCACATTAAGTAAGATGTAATATAATTATAAAAAACCCATGCTATAAAAATCACAGAAAAAACAACCCAAGCATAAAGAATTATAGTTTTATAAGGAATATTTTTCATAAACAAAAAGTAAAAAAATAAACTAAAGTCCTTTAAAGATATTTATTTACAAAAAAATCGCAAAACTTTTTGTATTTACTTTTAATTTTTTAAGGTTAAAAATAAATATTAAAGATACTTTCAACAAATATTAATCCTATGTTTCATTACCGAAATGTACTATTTTTCTCTTCGGTATCCACTTTTCATGCAAAAATCACTATTTTTGAGAACATCTAAAAATCTTGACTCTAATTAAAATATTAATCATTCAATATTTTTATTAATTTTAATTAACTCTATTTTATAATGTAAAAAATTGATTCTTTTCCTTGTTTCATATTATAAACATCACCCTGAATAGAATCAAACGTCTCTGTACTTTCGTTAAAAATATTAGAATAGTCATTCACAAAAAATGAGTTGGTATTTTTTGGAACGCTAATTTTTAATTCACTTGTTATTATTTCAAACGAAATTCACTCAAAACTTTGAAATCACAAATCTTTACTATAAGCATGTCAATGTAATTTATTATCATCTTTACAATAATAGACAAAAATATTATTATTATAAGCAAAATTTATAAATCAAATGTATCATCATTCTCATGATTGTGAAGTTTGTACTCATCTTGCAAATCATGCAAGTTTATACCCATATCAAGTAGAACATTTTGTTGTAGAAGCAACAAAGTGAACATTATTATTTTGGTTATTATCCCAATCTAACTTAAAAAATCAAAAAACATTATCATAATAATATCCACGTAAATAATTTCAGATAATAGAACTATCATTATCTCTATTTACATACCATCAATAAAAATCTTCCATTAGTGTTCAAGTAGAAGAGATTAGTGTTCAAGTAGACATAAAGGAAACCTGTGAACTATTTGATCATGAAGAAGTTGCATATTGTGGATTAATACAAGAAACATCAGTATCAGCTGCGTATAAAAAATTAAAATTGAAAATTAAAAATGTAATAAAAAGTAATAATATTTTTTTCATATTTGTATTTTACGATATAGAATATTAATTATTCTTTATATCTTATAAACCAAATTAAATTTTATTTACTCAGTTTTTTTATTTACTGAATTTTTAAGGAATATCTCTATTAAATTTCAAATACTTTATCATAAGAAAATTTTATAGTCAAATCTTTTTGGAAAAACACAATTTATAAATATAATAACCCCGTTTGTTTATATCTAAAATATGGTTAAAAAAACCACTAGTTTAGTTAATATTAAATATATTATGTTTTTGAAAAACACAATTTATAAACAAAAAAATAATTTTAATTCTATTAAGGGTTTTACTTTAATAGAGCTTATTGTTGTGATGATAATTTTATCTACATTATCAACTATATGATTTATTTCATATACGAGTTATATGATAAGTGCTAGAGATTCTAGTAGATTTATAGATATGTGAACATTAAAAATTAATTTAAAATCATCAAAACAACAAGTATGATCTTATCCAAAACCAACAAAATTTTTTACTATAATTAATTCTTGATCTTCAAATGAGGAAGTATTTCAATGAATTTTAGATGAAAATGTCTCAATAAATACAATTTCCAACATTCCTTTAGATCCTAAAAGTAATAATTATTACCCTTTTTCTGTAACAAAAAATAAACAGGAATTTCAAATTGCTATAACATTAGAAAATGATTGAAAAAATATAGCTTTATTAGATTGAGATTATAGAACTGTATCAAATAATGTGTTCCCAAGTATAATTTTGGCTATTTCTTGATCTGGTCAAGAAATCGAAATACATGATTGAATTAATAGTTGAAGTATTAATAGAGAAAAATTCATTGTAAATAATTGAAGTTATAATCTCCCATATGATTTAACATCTTGAAATCCTGTAAGTAATTGAAATACTGTATGATTTACATGAATAATTACAGAGCCTTGAGTAAATATTTCAATTAATAGTAGTTATTTTAGTTGTATAGAAATCAATGAATCATGAAAATATTTATGACCTTGAGAATATCAAATTTTAGATAATAGTTGAAGTATTATTAATACTACATGTGATGAAAGTAATATTTACTAAATCAAATTTATTTTTTTACTTCCATTCGACACTTATTTCTCTATTTCTAAAAATCTCATTTTTTATGCAACTTAAAAAATCTTCAAGATTATCTCATTTTATAATAATTTTTTGATAAAATTCATTTGCTTTTTTTGCAAATAAATCTTTATCAAAGTAAATAATATTTCAAGTTTTATTATTTATATCAAGTTTATTTTTTAATTTAAAAATAATATCTTTTATTCTATCTTTATTTTTATCTTTTACCCAAACATAAACTAAATCTTTGTATGGAGGATAATTAAATTCTTTTCTTTCTTTTAAAGTATAATTAATAAAATCTTTATAATTTCATTCTGAAATAAGTTTTAAAATATTTGAATCTGGAATATAAGTTTGTATCAAAATATCAGATCATCTTTTTATATTATAAGTAACATTATTGTAGATTTGTTCTTCTATATTATATTCTGGAATCAAAAATTCTAGTTCAAAAAGTAAAAATCAAGTAAGTCCAAGATTTTCTATAAAAATAGTATTTATAATTTCAGTTGCTATTATAATATTTGATTTTTTTATTTCATTTTCTGATATTCATTCTTTTATAATTTTGTCTGAATCAAGACGAGTAACAGAATAAGAAGAAAATATTTTTTTAATATTGTCTTCAATTTTTTGTGTTCATACTCAAATTTGTATCAAATTTATTCATTTACATTTGGGGCAAGAAGTAGGAATTATTTTTTCTGCACTACAGTGATGACAAATTAATTTTTGATTAGGATATTTGTGTACATTCATCCCAATATCACAATTATCACACTTTATTTGATTAGAACAATCTTTACAAATAAGAGAATTTGCTTCTCATCTTTTATTTAAATAAAGAAGAATTTTATTTCCACTTTCTAATGTTTTTTGTATAGCATCTATAATATTTTGACTTATCAGAGGAAAAGGATTTTTACTGTATTTTAAGTCAATAATTGTAATCATTTTAAATAATTGAAAGTTAAAAATTGAAAATTAAAAGTATAGAAAAGATTTTAATATTTTTTATTCAATAAAATCCAATACTCTTTTTTTATAATTACTTATATCTTTTATATTATTTATTTTATTTTACTTTTGTTACCAAAAGTAAGATAAAGTTTTAGGTATAAATTAAAATTAGATTAAAATATAGATTATGTGTCGCTAAACATATACTTCCATGA
>CAZFLS010000016.1:0-13197 GCA_964518815.1 uncultured Candidatus Peribacteria bacterium | reverse complement strand
GGACTTTCAAAACTAGGTGCAGAAGTTGCTCAATTACTAGTTAATACTTTTGTTGCAGCTCATAAAGCTAATTCAGTTGTTACTCAACTTCAATTTGTATAGAAAATTTTCCAATTTCATCATTTAACATCACTAGAAGCTACACTATCTAATAAAGCACCTTTAATACTTGTAAATGTTCTTGTGTCTGTTATATTTCATCCAGCGTCAGTTTCAGCAAGTGATAAATAGTAATCAGAAACTGGGTAAGCATCTTCTACTTCTATTGTAGCAATTCAGCTTCAAGTAGGATTTGTGTTTAAAGTATTATCGTTTATATTATCTAAAGGAACTTTTATAAAAATCTTTTTATTACTTCAAAGAGTTTTAGCTTCGTCTTGTTGGTTCCAAACATATACTAAGTATTTTTCGTTTGGGCTTGTATTAGTTCTAGTAACTTCAATGAAAGCCTTTCAACTTCAAACTTGTCAAGCGGTTACTTCAAAATTACTTGTATCAGAGTCGTCTATTACTCATTCATTCATAATATGAGTTGCAAGAGCTTGTATATCAGAGTCTTTGTTTAAAACTCATCAAGTTGTTGCATTAATTAATTTACATAGTACAGCCATATTTTACAAGTTAATATTTAAAAATTTTATATTTTTATCTAATTGTCTAAGTTTATTTTGTAGTGTATCAATATAAACATAAATATCAGATACTCATATTGTCTCAATTTTACTTCTATTCTTTAATTCAATTCTTTTAGTATTCACATATACATCTCATTCAAAATTTAAGTAGTCATTTGCGTTTTCTATTATTAGTTTTAGTTTATCTCAAGCATTTACTCCCAAATTATTTACTTCAATATCAAATTCAAATATTCTTTGCTCTTCTTTTTTACTATCAAGGTACTGTTGTATACTATCATCTAAGTCTCAATCTCTAAATGTTTTTGATTCTCATAATGCTCAAAATGTTGCTATACTTGTTGCATCTGTTTTAGTTGTTTTTGTTGTAGAGTCTATTCCTATAATAATATTGCTTACTGTAGAATAACTTTTTGATTTTAAGTTAGAAATATTAGTTTCGTATGGGTCTTTTCAGTTATATATAAGAGCAGTATAATTAAGTCATGTTGTTTTATCTTCGCCAATTAGGTCTGTAACAATTATATTTTCTCCTTCTATTGTCCAAACCATTCAAACAAGTCAACTTAATTCTTCCAAAACATCATATATATTATCTCAATTTTTAAAATCTTTACTAATTAAAGTTGTATTGTTTGTTGAGAAAATCCAATTTTCAGAATAAGCCGAATTCCAATCTCATAAAATATCCTCCATTATTGTTGTCATTGTTTCACTTGTATAACTTTTATCACTTAAAACAAGTTTTTTATTCATTAATTCCTTAGTAGACCTTCAAATTAATAGTATTTCATTAATTCAAACCTGTAAATCATAAATATATCACTCAAATAACAAGGTATCAACTGTAGTTACTTCGTAAAGCTCTATTTTATCATATTTACTAAGTCATTCTATAACTGGAATTGTTAAATTACAAGTATTAAAGTTATTTATATCATAATCAATAGTCGCATCAAAAATATCTTGTATTTGTGTTACAATAGCTCCTCCGTTATATACTTTTAAAACCATTTCCATATTAAGAATTTATATAAGTATGATTATAAGTTACAGTTGCTACAATAGAAGGGTCAGCATTATCTCAAAATATGTAAATCTCATTTAATCAAGGTGCAAGAAATATGCTAGCACTTCAAGAACCACGATATTTTGAAACATTATCTCATTCATCAGTTACTATAAGACTTTCTCATCTATTATCTATTATAAGGTCTGTTGTTGTAATTCAATCAAGTCTGTATGCAGTAGAGTTTGTATTGTTATAAATAACTGGATTTTCAAGCGTTCAAACTAATTCTATCTTACAAGGTGCGACAAAGTTTCAAGAGTTAAGAATTGACATTGTATTTGCAACTCAAGAAAGTCAAAATTCTAATATAGAAGGCAGTAAAACACCAGCTAAGTTATTTGTAGAAGCTCATGTAACAACTTGGTCTGTATATCCAAAATAATAAGGAACATCTGCGTATAATTCAAAAGTAAATTCTATTATAGGCTCATTAACTACATGTTTAAATTCACAAACCTTATAAACTTTAGCATTGCATTTAAATTTATTGTCGTTCCAATCTTTCCATGTAAGCTCATAATAACCAGTATTAGTTGAGCTTGGTAATCCCTCTGGTTTAATAAGTCAATTAATATAATCTATGCCAGTCTGACGGTCTTTATAAGTTGCACCATAGATTACACCACTAAATATAAAAAGTCTTCATTCTGATAGCGTATAACTGCTTCTAGCACCATGAAAATTTTGCTTTTGATATATATTAGTTCTAAGAGCTACATTTTTATTATTTTCGTTCAAAACAATATTATAAGTTGTAGAGCTTAAATTATATCATTTATATGTTACATCTTTAATTATCATATTTAAGGCATTAATTTATTAAAAGCACTTTCCCAGTCTGTTTGATTATATACATTTATTCCTCAAACATTAGTATTGTTGTTTGTATTTATTACTTGTCCAGATTGTAAGGCTTGTGATTCTATTCTTGCATTTTTCATTTCTTGTGCAAGTCTTTTTATATCGTCTATTCTCTTGTTTATTTCTCATTTAAAGAACATAGAATACTCTTTTTCTATTTCCATTTTATCAGCCACCATTTGTTTTACTAGTTTTTTTTCTTGATTTAATCATTCCTGCACCAATGCTAATTCATTTTGGATACTTGTTTGCTTAGCTATTAATCATTCTGCATATGCTATATTTTCTCTATTTTTAATTTCTTCTAGATTTATTTCAGTTCAGTCTAATATAGCTTGGTCTATTTTCTTTCTTTCTTCCAGTACTGCTTTACTTTTTCTTTGCTCTTCTAATATTCTTTCTGTTTCTGTTAATTCTTTAATTCTTTTTATTTCATTAAAAGTTTTCTCATTTGTATTTTCTTTTGCAATAGTCAATTCTTTTTCTAAATCTCTTTGAGTTTTTAAAAGTTCTATAATAGATAAAAGATTATCTATACTTTGTCAATTAATATCTTTAACTCATCAGGCTTTCATTGATTCAAGTGTTTCTTTTCAAAGACTTTCTGCCAGGGATTGTGATATTCATTCAGATTTAAGCTCATTTATCTCATTTTGTACTTTTTTTTGCTCTTCTAATATTTCAAGCTGTCTTTCAGCAACTTTATTTTGAGTTTCAAGCTCTAAATCTTCTAAATCTGCGTTTATTTCTTTTATATCTTTAGTTGCTTCATTTTTTAGATTTTCAAACGAGTCTTGTAAACTATCTATTTTTTTTTGATAAGCCTCAACCTTACTTGTGCTTTCTTTTAATCACTTATCTATAGAATCATAGAAAGAGTCTACAACCTTTTTTCTTTCGGTTTCTTTTTCTTTTTCTATCTTTATAATATCTTGTGCGTTCTGTTCTTCAAGCTTTAAAACATCTCATTTAAGAGCTAATATGTCTTGTTGTAGTTTCTTGTTTATAGCAATAATAGCTTCAGCTTTTTCTTTTTCTTTTAATTCTGACCTTTGTATTACTTCAATATTCTTTTTAGCCTCATCTTCTAAGGCTTTTGTTTTAATATTTAATATTTTTTCAGCTTCTTTTTTTGCTTTACTTTCTGCACTTCATCATCATTTATCTTTTTCAGTAGGTACTGAAGATAATATTTTAGAATAATCAATCTTTTTTATTTCTTTTCAGGTATCACTAATAGTTTTTTTTGTAGAATCTAAAATTGTTTTATTTCTTTTGTCAATATTTTCTGCCATTTTATCCCAATCAGATAAAACCATACTTGTTAAATCTGTCCAATTACTAGAAATTTCATCATTTATTTTAGCTGATTTTTCAGCAAATCATTCTAATGGACTTTTCCAATCTATTTCTTGAAAATTAAATCATCAAGTGCCAAGTGTTCAAATTTTTCATATATTTACTCAAGGAATATTATTTATAAGTTCTATCATTTTATTAATACCTCAAATTGCCAAATCTATTCATCACAAAAAAGCATTTCAGATATTATTTCAAACAACCTTAAAAACTTTTAATGTTTCTCTTCAAAAATCAGCTATAACTCAACCAAATAAACTAAGTCTTTTTGTATTATTTAATAAATTTGTAGCAAGATAAGCACCTAAAGATTTAAAAGCAAGTATAACACCTTGTATTCAAGCTAATATATTACTAAAAATTAATAATACTCTCTGTCAAAAACTTAATTGTATTTCTCAAGCTTTTTCAGTATCAGAATTAAGCTCGTTAAATAAAGTATTAACTGAATTAGTAAATCATCAAACTATTTCTGTCAAAATATTTATTGTGTCTACTAATATAGTAGAAACAGAACTTGCATAAGTTTCAACTAATCAAAGAACATTATCAACTGCATTTTTTAATAATGGTAAAAATTCAGTTCATAAAGTCTCTCAAATTTTTGTAAGTGTATCTACAAAATTACTCCATTTTCAAGCCAGTGTTTCACTTTGTTTTATCATTAAGTCTTCAAATTTTCATCATTCAGAAGTCATTGTCTCAAATGCTTTTGTAACATCTGCTGCTGTAATCTGTCAAGCCTCAACTAATTTATAAAATTCAGACGAACTCACATTTAATTGAGCCGATAGAGTTTCAATAAGTGGAACTCAAGCCTCTGTAAATTGTTTTAATTCTCATCATTGTAATCTTCATTTTGCTAAAACTTGTCCATAAGCTAAAGCTAATCTTTCAAGTGGTACAGATAATCAAGCCGATACATCTCACAACATTTTCATTGTTGGTAATAAGTTTTCAATATCAACTCACATTGCCAATAATTGTTTTGCCGTATCTCTTATTCAAGTTATTTGAAAAGGAGTTTTTAATGCAAATTCTGTTAAATCTTGTAATAATATTTTAGCTTTTTCTGCACTTCAAAGCATAGTAGTAAAAGCAACCTCTGTCTGCTCTAAATTAGCTCATAATGATACAACTGATTTTATAGCAAGTCAAAATCAAGTTACTAGTGCGGTTTTAATTAATGTAGCAACTCAAATAATACTATCTTTTATTCAGTCAAATTTAGCTTGTAACCTTGATAAATCTTTGTCCCCAGTATTTACATAATTATTAAGCTGTCTTTTTGCTTCGGTTAAATCTCTAGTAAGTTTATTTGTTTCAATTCTAAGTGTAATTTCAGCTTCTTTGTCTAGGTCTTTTTTAGCAAGTCTTAATTTACTTCTAGCATCTTCAAGTTTTTTTTGAAGTGTAGCTACATTTATCTCAAGATTTACTAATAAACTCTTGTCTAGTTCTTTTTTTGTGTCTCTAGCCAATATTTTTGCCTCATTTCAAATTCTTTTGAAATTATCTAGGTTTCACTTGATTTCGACTTCTATTACTGGTCAAGACATAATTATTAAGTTAAGTTTTTAAGTTTTGCAAGTTTTTTCTTTATTTCTTCCTCCTCTTCTGGAGTTCTGTTTTTTTTCTTATCATAAATAGATTTTAACCTATTTTTTTGCTGTCATTTCTTAGTTTGCTCGTTTATGTTCCATATTACACCCTCTGCAACTAATTCAAGCTCTTCATATGTCATTTTGTAAAGTATATCAAGCGTAGATATTCAACTTTCTTTTGCTATAAATGTAATTAATGATATTACTGGACTTTCATCTCATTTTCATTTTCAATCTTTAAATAATCACTTAAAGAAAGTATCTTTTATCTGTTCAAATATCTTTCAACTTCAAAAATAAATACTTCCTTCGTCTGATTTTTTAACTTTTCAATGAGCCTTACAAAAATCTAATACCCAAATTCATAAATCAAAATTACTCTTTTTACTTTCTTCTATAAATTTAAGAATATCAATCATTTTTGCTTGATTAAATGTAAGCATAATATTTTTATGATATTCAAAAATCTTATAGTTTTTAAGTATTTTAATCTTTATTTGCATATTTTAATGTTAAAATTTTTGGAAGAGTAGCTAAATTATTTAACTACTCTATTACATATAATTAACCAAAAAATATTAAATTAAGCTCCTAGTCTTTCATTATTAACTAATACAAATCATCCTTTATTTCAAGTAAATTCAAAAGCTGATGCTGGTAAGTCTCACGCTCTTACTACATCTAAGAAAGCAAAAACTAATTCACCTGATAATCAAGCGTTGTATAGGTAAGTAGTGTTTACATCTCAATCTGTATCTGCTGTTGTAACAATCTTTATAATTAATTCAGGAATTGTCCTTGTAGCAAGATTAAATCCATAGTCTACAGAGTTTGGAGTTCAAACAACTGCTAAACTATTAATTCATAATATAACTTTTAATGTGTCTATATCTCAAACCTCATACCAATTTCAAGAAATTGTTACTGCTGGTCTTGTGAATTTCTTTAATGTTCAAGTATCATCAGCCTCAACTTCAACTAAGTTGTCTGATAGGTTTACTGACATTTGTAAGTCTGTAACTGACGCTAATCTTGTAAAAGTCATTGCATCTAATTCAGCTCTTAGGGCTTCAGCATTAGTCAAGTCATCCTTGAAAGCTGCTGATAAATCTGTTTTAGCAATTACATAGATTTCTCATATTTGGTCTTGTAATGCTTTTGTATTAACTGCACTCATATTTTATTAAATTTTAGAAATTAAAATATCTCATTTTTTATAAAAATTAGTATTTTTAAGAACTTCAACTACATCTTTGTTTAAGGCATAGTGTCATTTATATATTTCTCATTGAAAATATAATCTTTCTTTAAAATATACATTTTGTTTTATATTTGTTTTTATTTCAGGCAATATAGCCTTTTTTCTAGATTTACTCATTTGTAAACTAACTTAAAAAATAAAATCTATAATCTTGAATAATAACCTTACGATTTTTTTCATCATATCAATTATTTAATCCTCAATCTTCATAGCAATTATAAGTGTTAAAATTACTTAGTTTTTTAGAGCTATAAAATTCATTAGATACAAGATTTTTAAGATTAAGTAAGCTTGCAAAAGTGACTGTATCATTATGAGCTATAAATCTAAATTCAAGCAATGTTCATTTATTCATTATAGATTGCTGTTCACCAAGAATATTAACAGTGATATAAATTCAAGCTTGCTCATCTGTAATAGGCTTGCCAAAATAAATTCTATCTCAAGTAATTGCTTTAATATTAGTTTTACTTTTCAAGTATTTGATTATTTCATCTATCTTTATTTGGTTCATAGACTTTGTTTAATAATGTTTACAATTTCTTCTTGATTTTCTTCTTTAGTTCTTGTCATCATTCTAGCTCATACTCATATCTTAAATATATTGCCCTTAGGCTTATTATATTTGTAAATCCGACCTCATACACCATATTCAACCCAATATGCGTAAGGCGTTCGATTTAATACTTTTCCGCTTACTATATTTCATTGAACACTAGCGTCTTTTTTTTCATAGTTTCATACAAGCGTTCTTGTATCTTCTGGTGTTTTCTCTTCTATTTTTTGTTTTAAAAATGTAAGTCAATTATTTATTCAATTAATAAATCTTTTTTCAATTTCTTGTAATGATTTATTAAATTCTTGCTCAAACATTTTATAATTCGGTTACTTTTAATTCTATATGGCTAATATTATTAAATAGTCTTTGTGCTTTAACATCGCTTATTAAATAATCTCAAATTTCTCAAAGAATAATATCACTTACAATAATTTCGTCTCAAACTTGTATATCAGTATAGTTTCACTCTACTATAACTCTTTTATTGTCTAAATTTGTTTCAGATGCTAAATTTGTCTCAGTTAATCTTTTGTTTTTTCTATAATAACGACAAGGGATATTGGAATATGTGGTAGAATAACTTTTATAATCCTCTCATCAAGAGTTTATAATTGTTATTCTTTTTATATCTGCTATGTAAGGTAATAATGATTTTAGCATATTAAATATTAATTATTCTATATTTTCATAAGATAGAGTTTATTATAAGTGGGCTTGCCTCTGACTTATTATAAGATACAGAAACATCTCCAACTGTATAAGATGCAGGAGTTTGTCCTCATTCTCTACTCATTTCTGCTGAAATCATAATATACATTAATAGTTTTATATCACTAGGTATTGTGGTATATCAGCTTGTGTAAGTTATATCAAAAAATCAAAAATTTTTACTTGTATCAATAAAATCGACTAAGTTTCTTATATATAGTTTTCTTCAATATCTAATCATATAATCTATATTTAGAGTTCCAGAATAAGAAGTTCAATCAATAGATTTTATAACTGTAACATTTGAATTATTTACTAAGAAACTTCAATCAATATCATTTAACTCACAAAAACTAATTTGGTCTGTTTTATCAGATTCAGAAATATCACCTATTATATTAATAAGTGTTTCTTGAACTGCAGGAATTAATAAATTTAGTTTATCATCAGAATTAGTATCTGTTATTCAAAGATAACTCTTAACATCTGATAACTCAACCCAATTAGACATAATTATTTAAGATTAATTAATTTTTCTTTAAGAATAGAGATTTTTCATTGTCTTTCTTTCTCTCTTTCTTTTAGTTTTTCTTCCAACTCTCTAATATCTTTAAAGAGTTTATCCTCAAGTATTTTTATATTCATTTCTAAAGAGTTTTCATCATTAATTGATTCTTTTTCTAATTTTTCAATAGATTCTTGAATTTCTTCAGGATTACTACCTCAAATCTCTTCAAATCAATTAGTAATAAAGAATTTCTTTTTATCTTTTGGAACTTCTATAATTTCTCAATTAAGAACTTTAATTTTAGTTCAATTAAGTCTTACAAAAGTGTGACTAGCTCATAAATATTTTACTTGTATCATATTTGTTAGTTATAGTAGGGGGATTTTAACCCCCCACATAGTTAAATTTAAACTGTAGCATTGATAGCAAGGGCAACACTTGGTGAAGTTTGTCCAGCTTTTCTTTGTACTATTGCAAATCCAAATTCCATTGTACCGATTACAGCGTAACCTTTTCATGGTATTTTAACAATATCAATTTCGATAGGTTGTCAAAAACCCCATTGTACAGCTTGTTTTACTATATAAGCAAAACCACCTTTAGTATTAGATGCAGGAGTAGCTGATTGTTTTCCGTCTGCTTCTGTCAATCCAAAGTCTCTACATACTACATATTCAACTCAAGCCAAAGTATTTAATAGTCTTCAGCTAGTGATTGTAGAATTAATACCGTTCTTATATTCATCTTTGAAGTCATCTAAAGTAAGAGTTTTATTATAAGTAGCTCCGTTCATTAGAAGTAATAAACCTTCTAAGTCATAAGAGAAGTCTCATAATAGGCTTCTTACATTAATAAAGTCTGCAAATTCAAGAGTTCAAACATCAATATAGTCTACATTTACAGTTCCTGAAAGTGCTAATTTTCTTACACCATTATTAATTAATAGTCTGTGGTCATTAGCTCAATCTGCGAAAGTTGCACTAGGTACAGCGTCATCACAGTTTACATTTCAAGTAGAAGTATTAGTAGTGTCTCCATTTATAAGCATAGAATCCATTCATCTTGCAAAAGATTTTGATAATTCATCAATTACAAAAGCTTCAACATCTCAAATAGCGTGATTTTTTAATTTTTTAGAAATATCTACAGAAACAATAAGAGGTGCTTGATTAATTGTTACATCTCAAGTTCCTAATAGATTTAATCCTTGTGCTATTGTACCAGCACCAGTTGTCCATTCTGAATTTCCTTTTGGGAATCCAACTTCTCAAACAACAGCTACTTTTTCTGATACACCCATATTATTACCATGGAAAGTTGCACCTAATTTGTCAAATACTCTTGCATATTTAGGAATATTTTTATAAATTTGGTCTGTTAAAACATCAGTTGCAACTAATTCTTTACCGTATCAAGTATTAGTAGCGTGTTCAACTTCATTTGTATTTTTTTTGTAATTTACAAATTCATTTTCAGCAACTTCAGATCCAACGATTTCAGATCTAAGTTCTTTGATTTTGTCAATAAGTTTCATATTTTATTATTGGTTATATAATTAAAGTTGTTTAGCTTTTTCTAATTTTTGAGCTAAACTTGTTTTGCCTTTTTCTGTTTGATAAACTCAAGCAGAATTAAAGACGGTAGTTCTTAATTTAGAAACTAAGTCATTGATTGTATCAACGATAGCTTCAGAGTCTTCTTGTAGAGAGTTTACTTTTAATTGTAAATCCTCATTAAATTTATTCAAATTAATATCAAAGCTATTTTTCAAGTCTTCAATATCTTTTGTATATTTTTCAATACTAATATAATCTTTTAATATTAAAGATAATGAATTATTTATAGACTCTTTAATCATACTATCGACTTTTATTTCAAAGTCTGACAATTTAGAATCTAAAGCTATATTTCAAGCTAAATCATCATTTTTAATTTGATTATCAATTTGATTTTCTTCCTCTACTTCCACATCTTCTTGTACTTCTTCCGCTTTTTCTTCTACTTCCTCGTCTTTTTCATCTTCTATAATTACATCTGTATTTTCTAATATAATCTCTTCGTCTTTATCTTCTATAATTTCAACCTCATTTATTTCTTCTTTAACTGGTTCAATTTCTTCTTTTATTTCTTCTTCCTTGTCTTCTATTGGATTTTCTATAATCGCTTCAATTTCGTCGGTTTTTTCTTCATTTTCAATAACTTCTACTTCAACCTCTTTATTTTCTGTGTCTTCATTTTCAATTATAGGCTCTTCAATAACTTCTTGCTCTTCAAGAGCTATATTATTTTTTTTCATATTATTATAAGTTAGTTTTAATTCTTCAGCTTTATTAATAGCAAATTGACCTATTCAGTTTTGAATTGCCATTGCTTCTTCATTACTTCAGATAGTAACTAGTGAATTTTCAATCATTGTAGCTTTAGTAATAGTAAAAATAAGTTTTTTAGATACTCACATAAAAGCGTCCATTAATTCATTAAATCAATAAGTCTTAATTACTTCTTCCTCTTCTATTAATTCTCAAGTTTTAGTGTCCTCAAATTTATATTCATCTGTTTGCGCTCAAGTAGATATTGCAGTAATTAATCATTTTTCAACTCTTACTCTATCAACTCAATCTAAAGCGTCTTTATAAACAAAAAACATAATATTTAAGTTCTTATTTTTATCATACCAAAATGATATAGCTCTTCATATTGGAGCCTCTGTATTATGTTGGAATAAGATTAAAGCATTTTTAATATAATCTGCAAAATTCCAGCCTTTTTGTAAATATTTATATCAGTTTCTAGATTTTTTTCATACTTCGTAATTTTGTGAGGCAATACCTTTATAAATGATTACATCGTCATTTGTTGGTATTTCAACACCTGTCTTAATCATGTCTAACGATGTATCAGACATTAATTTTTCAACTGCCTTATCTTTTAGGATATTACAGTCAAGATGAAAGAAAAAGCCGTTTTTATTAATAAACTCTTTTAATTCCTTCTTCTTAATTCAAGTTAAATCCATAATAATAAAATAAATAATAAATTAAATTTGCTCTCCAGTATTGATTGATTGTTCAAGTGGTATAAGATTACTTTTAATTAAAGGTTTTTTTGCTTGGTCTGGAAGCTGGTCTATATCATATCATCTTTCATTCCATACCATTTCTATTGTTTGAAGTCAAAGCTCAATGTCTTTTCTTTGATTTTCCTCTATTTCAGTTCTATCTTCAAAGGTTTCATTATCTAATCTAATAATATAAGGGAATTTTTTATCAATAAATTGTTTATAAAAATTATTCATATCAATTTCAAGCTGGTTTGCAAACTGTGTCAATGTTTCTTTAGCTTCTTTTCTTATAGAAGATATTGATCTATCAGCTCAAGCATTTTGTGTATATCAGATAATACGAGGGTCTATTTGGTAAACCATTCACATTTTCTTTATAAAAAACTCTCTTAATTGGATTAAATCTAGGTCTTTATTCGACATATCAAGTACCTTAGCGTCTTTTATTCAATTTGATACTATATGTTTAAAGCTGTTTTCAGTTCATTTATATTTCTTACTAATCATTTCGTCGGCAAGTTTTAATTCATTTCCTTTAATTTCAGGGTCAAGCATAAATATAACATTAGGCATTGCATTATTCTTGAAAAAGTAATAATTACGCCTTGATGTTTCCTTTTCTGCCATTGCATCATAAAGAATACTTGCATAAAGACTGGCTCAATAAAAAGGATTATCACTATTATATCTTACAATTGAGTTATAAAGATTATCTTTTGGAATATCTTTTGAAACTCATTTTATTGTTTGTTTATATTTAATTACATTTCATTGATTATCGACTTCTTTTCTAATAGTTCTACTGTCTACAACTTGTGCTTTTACTTCATTAAGTAAATTTGTAGAAGGATATAAATAAATATCGCCACTACAAAAATGATGAGTAAAATATTTCTCTTTGAATAATTTAAAAGTATTATCAGAGAAAACATTATAAATATTTCGTACAAGTTTTTCATTCTCAATAATGTTTAAGTTATTATCTTCAAGGTAAATTCCATTTAATCAAACCCAATCTACAATTTTATTTTTATATGCTTGTGCTTCTGTTGTATAGTTTTGTATTTCATAAAAAGTATTCAATGAAAATACAACCTCTCAACAAGAGTTTAACGAAGTTCATATGAAATTAAAACCTCTACTATGCATATCAGATATAAGGTTTGTTTCAACTTGTTTTCTTTTAATCTCAAATCAAAATATATTCATTTGAATAAAAATATGTAATATTAATTATAATATACTTGTTTATTTTAAAATAAAAATTATTTATGTATTGTTTATAGAGTATTTATTAATTAATCAAATAAGTTTTCGTTTCAATACTTGATAAGAGTCTCTTGAATTTATATATAATTCAAATTGTATTTGTTTATTTAACTTCTTTTCTAAATATAACTTTCTTAATAATCAGCCTTCCCGAATAAATCAATCTGAATCAAGATGATTAATTAAATCTGTTATATTTTTAGACTTTTCAAAAATGTATTCGTATTTCATATTTAAGAAATTGAAAAATAAAATTCTTTTTGGTTATATTCTTGTAAAGAATGCACGAAAGCGTCTACA